>CAIKVF010000059.1 GCA_903830745.1 uncultured Actinomycetes bacterium
CGAATGTCAACTTTGTCTAACTCTTTGCCATCTTCAAGTGCAGTTTCATGACCAGTCATTAACTGCTTGAAAGTTCCGATTGTTTCTTGAACCTGCTCAAGTGACTTGCCCTTAACGGCCGCACTCATGAGTGAAGAAGATGATTGCGAGATTGAGCAACCTTGACCAGTTATTTTGATGTCTTTTAAAACACCATCAGCAACGTCAATGTAGACAGTTATCTGATCGCCACATAGTGGGTTAAATCCTTCAGTGCATACTGCAGGAGGTGTTGGTAGTTCTCCACGGTTACGAGGCGAACGGTAGTGATCCATGATGATTTCTTTGTAAAGATCTTCAAGCCCAGCCATGGTTATCCAAACATTCCAACCGCGCTGTTCAGCGCTTCTAGGAGAACGTCAGTATCGCGAGCAAGTGAATACGGGCCGTAGGAAATACGCGCGGTTGCATTGAGACCAAAGCGCTTCATTAGTGGCTTGGCACAGTGATGCCCAGGTCGAACACACACACCAAATTGGTCCAGCATTTGTGCCACGTCGTGGGGGTGAACGCCTTCAACGTCAATACTGATGACGCCACCACGGTTGACCATGTCACGTGGTCCAATGACTCTGATGCGACCGGAGAATTCAAGTTCGAGTCGCGTGAGCGCGTCACCCGTGAGGTCGTGCTCGTGCTGGGCAATGTTCGCCATCCCGAGTCCGGTGAGGTATTTAACCGCAGCACCAAGTCCGGCGGCTTCTGCAATCGGGGGAGTGCCAGCTTCAAATCTGGTTGGACCACTAGCTGGCGTGTAGCCATCAACAGAAACGTCAGCAATCATTCCGCCACCACCTAAGAACGGCGGCATAACTGCAAGAATTTCTTTACGTGTCCAGAACACACCAATGCCAGTTGGGCCAAGCATCTTGTGTGCTGAAAAGCACATGAAGTCAACGTCTAAGTCTTTGACGTCAGTGACGCTGTGAGCAACTGACTGCGCCGCATCAACAGCAATGAGCGCGCCGTGCTTGTGGGCAATGGCACTGAGTTCCTTAATGGGGTTAATTGTGCCGAGCACATTAGACATACCCGTGACTGACAAGAGCTTCACGCCCTTCATCAGTTCATCAATGTTCGAAAGATCAAGTCTGAAGTCGTCAGTTACTGGAATGAAGCGAACTTCAAATCCGAGCATCTCTCGAAGCTGAAACCACGGCACGATGTTCGCGTGGTGTTCCATCTCACTGAGTAGCACTACGTCACCTGGTTTTAGATTGACGCGGCCCCATGACCTGGCGAGCAAGTTAAATGATTCAGTGCAGTTCTTTGTGAAGACAATTTCTTCAGCGCCGCCGGGGGCGTTAATGAACTTTGCGATTGCGAGTCGGGCGCCTTCGTAGGCTTCGGTGGCTTCACTGGCAGTTTGAAAGACCGAGCGGTGAACATTGGCGTGATGGAGCTCGTAGTGACGAGACATTGCTTCAATAACGGCACGCGGAGGAAGTGACGTCGCTCCTGAGTCGAGATACGTAATTGGATAGCCATTAATCACGCGCATGAATTGGGGCGTTTCAGCCCTAACTAGTGCAGCGTTAAAGCTGGTCACGCGCTGACCGGCCGCCAGGCGTCGTAACCTTCGACTTCAATTTTCTCAGCGAGCTCTGGGCCACCGGAGTGAACAATTTTTCCGTCCACAATGATGTGAACGCGATCAGGTTTGATTTCTTCGAGAAGCTTTACGTAGTGCGTTACGACTACAGCTCCCATAGTGGGGTTCTCTTCGCGAACAGTACTTACTCCACGAGCCACGATTCGAAGTGCGTCGATGTCAAGTCCGGAGTCTGTTTCGTCGAGGAACGCAATAGTTGGCTCAAGTAGTGCCATCTGCAGCACTTCGTTGCGCTTGCGCTCGCCACCAGAAAAACCGTCGTTGAGGTGTCGCTCAGCAAACGCTGGGTCCATGCCAAGTCGTTCCATCCACTCCATGAGGTCGAGGCGAACTTCCAGGACGCTCAACTCTTCGAGTCCCTTGCGCGCGGCGATTGCTTGGCGAAGAAACTGCACAACAGAGACACCACTGATTGCTTCGGGGTACTGGAATGCGAGAAAGATGCCAGCGCGTGCACGCTGGTCTGGTGACCATGACGCAATGTCTTCACCATTGAGAAGGATTTGACCTTCGGTGACGGTGTAGCCAGGGTGACCCATAACGACACTCGCGAGTGTTGACTTACCAGCACCGTTTGGTCCCATAAGGGCGTGGACCTCTCCGGCGTTGACAATGAGATCGACGCCGCGAAGGATTTGAGAATCCTCGGCTTCAACGTGGAGATTTTTGAGTTCTAAGAGGGGTGCAGGCACATAGAGAGCCTACCGGTGATATTGGGTTTTTCACCCAAATATTTACCAGCCGCGCTCAATCCACTCCGCCAAATGTGGGCGTTCTGTGCCAATGGTGGAACTGTCCC
>CAIKVF010000060.1 GCA_903830745.1 uncultured Actinomycetes bacterium
ATGGTGATTGGCTCTGGGCCAATTGTGATTGGTCAGGCCTGCGAGTTTGACTACTCCGGTACCCAGGCCTGCCAAGTACTTCGTGCTGATGGCTACAAGGTCATCCTCGTTAACTCAAATCCCGCGACAATCATGACTGACCCCGCAACGGCTGACGTCACCTACGTTGAACCACTCGATGCTGATGTGCTTATTGAGATCTTGGAAAAAGAACGTCCTGACGCATTGCTACCAACACTTGGTGGACAGACTGCGCTCAATCTCACTATGGAACTTGTTCGACGTGGTGTGCCTGAGCGACTTGGCATTGAAGTAATCGGAGCTCGTCCAGAAGCAATTGACACTGCAGAAAACCGTGAACTCTTTAAAGCTGCGATGGCTGACATTGGACTTGCCGTTCCGCAGTCTGGTTTTGCTCACTCGGTTGATGAAGCGCTTCGAATTGCAGAAGAGATTGGCTGGCCAATCATTATTCGCCCTTCATTCATTCTCGGAGGCGCTGGAACAGGAATTGCCGACAACGCAACTGACTTCACGCAGCTCGCCATTGAAGGAATTGCAGCGTCACCGATTGGTGAGATCCTTGTTGAGAAGTCAATCGCCGGATGGAAAGAGTACGAACTCGAAGTCATGCGCGACGTCGCGGACAACTGCGTAGTTATCTGCAGCATTGAGAATTTTGACCCAATGGGTGTACACACTGGTGACTCAATCACCGTGGCTCCAGCACAGACACTTTCTGACGTTGAATACCAGGAGATGCGAGACGATGCTTTTGCTGTTCTTCGCCGCGTAGGTGTTGAAACTGGTGGGTCAAACGTTCAGTTTGCTGTGAACCCCGCCAATGGCGAGCGACTTGTTATTGAGATGAACCCACGTGTTAGTCGCTCAAGTGCGCTTGCGTCTAAGGCCACGGGATTTCCGATTGCGAAAATTGCAGCGAAGTTGGCCGTTGGCTACACGCTTAATGAAATTCAAAATGACATCACTAAGTTGACGCCAGCGAGTTTTGAGCCGGTTATTGACTACGTGGTCACAAAGATTCCTCGCTGGGCCTTCGAGAAGTTGCCTGGAGCGAAACCAGAACTTGGAACTCGTATGCAGTCCGTTGGAGAAGTCATGGCCATTGGCCGTAACTTCCAAGAGTCACTGCAAAAGGCCATTCGCTCACTCGAGCAGGGTCGCATGGGTTTCTCACTCGGCACCAACAATGAGTTCGCCGACCTCGATAGTGACACGTTGTGGCACCGCTGCATTGTCGCAACGCCAGAGCGCCTCTTTGCACTGCACGAAGTTATGTGGCGCGGAGCATCGATTGAAGAAGTTGTCGAGCGCACAAAGATTGACCCATGGTTTGTTCACCAGTTAGCGGGCATCATTGCTGCAGAGCGCGAACTTATTAATGGCACCAAGCTCGAGACGTTTGAAAAGCGCGACTGGCGCAAATACAAGCAAATGGGATTCTCTGATCCACAGATTGGAAACCTCGCTGGCTACGACATTGCTGCGGTAACAAAGATGCGTCGCGACAAGGGCGTCAACACTGTCTTTAAGACCGTCGACACCTGCGCTGCAGAATTTGACGCACAGACGCCATATCACTACAGCACCTACGAAGACGAGAGTGAAGTTCGCA
>CAIKVF010000061.1 GCA_903830745.1 uncultured Actinomycetes bacterium
AGTAATACCTACGTTGTTTTGAAAATCGGTCAACGCACTTTCCAGCAAGGGACCAAAGATTCCATCAATTTGTCCAGGGTTAAAACCTAGTTGCGCTAAGTGAACTTGCAGCTGTGCAACATCGTCACCACGCATGTTTGGGTGAGTGTGAAACAACAAACGTTGGCCAAGATGCCAGCCCGCTTCAACAAGACGTGCCCACGTCGTAGAGTCAATTTTCCCAGTAATTTGAAGGCCTCTAGACCTCTGAAAGGCCTCAACACTTATCTTGGTGGCGTCACCGAATACACCTAGTTCATCTTTGAATGAATCGTGTCCAATACTACGTAGACGATCTTGCAGCTCACGAACTCGTTCACCCGAGTTGCCGTGTTGCAGGGAGTCGAAGTTCAGAGTGTCTTAAAGGTTCGCGGTGATTTCTTGAAGCAACGCACCCTTTGGCTTAGCGCCAACGAGACGTGCAACAACTTCACCATTCTTGAACAGAAGAAGTGTTGGGATACTCATCACTGAGAACTTTGTTGCGGTTGCAACATTGACATCAACGTCAAGCTTGCCAATTACGAACTTGTCTGATTGTTCAACGGCGAGTTCTTCGAGGATTGGTGCAATCATTTTGCAAGGGCCGCACCACTCCGCCCAGAAGTCAACCAGAATAGGCTTGTCTGATGATCCAATAACTTCAGCAAAAGTTGCGTCGGTAAGTGTTGTGATGTTTGCGCTCATGTGTGCCTCCAAAATAAACGCCTAAACAAAGGCGTTGCGGATTCAACCTTAGCGAGGAAGGCTTAGTGACCCTGCGCTTCTAGCCAGCGTTCTGCGTCAATGGCAGCAATACAACCAGATCCTGCAGATGTAATTGCTTGTCGGTAAACGTGGTCTTGGACGTCACCAGCGGCAAAAAGACCCTCAATATTGGTGAACGATCCAATGCCGGTGCGCACGTAGCCATTTTCTTCTAGATCAACTTGACCCGTTACCAATGTGGTGTTTGGAATGTGACCAATGGCCACAAAGATGCCAGTCACATCAAGCACTCGTTCTTCACCGCTGATGGTGTCTTTTACCTTCATGCCAGAAACCTTCTCGTCACCCAAAACTTCAACAACCTGGGTATTCCAAGCAAACTTGATCTTTTCGTTCTTAAATGCGCGATCTTGCATGATCTTTGAAGCACGAAGGCTGTCGCGTCGGTGAACAATTGTCACGCTTGATGCGAAGCGAGTGAGGAATGTTGCCTCTTCAATTGCAGAGTCGCCACCACCAACAACGGCAATGTCTTGTCCTCTAAAGAAGAATCCGTCACACGTGGCACACGTTGAAAGTCCGTGGCTGAGCAGACGCTCTTCTCCAGGGACGCCCATCATCAACGAGCGTGCACCAGTGGCGAGAATTACGGTGTCGGCAGTAATACTTGGCTCAACGTCGTCTGTGAGCCAGGCCTTAAATGGGCGTGACGTTGCATCTAGTTTTTGGACTTTGGTAACACGAAGGTCAGCGCCGAAGCGTGCAGCCTGCGCGCGCATGTTTGCCATGAGCTCTGGTCCAGTGATTGCTTCAGGGAAACCAGGGAAGTTTTCAATGTCGGTGGTCAACATCAACTGACCACCAGGCTGATCGGTGGTTGACGAAGGCTCGCCTTCAATAACAATTGGGTTCAACTGCGCGCGCGCTGAGTAGATAGCTGCAGTGAGTCCGGCGGGACCAGAACCAATGATGAGTACTGACGTGTGCTCTGACATTTACTTCCTTAGAGTTGCGGGGCGACGACGTCGCCAAATAATTAAACCGGTGATGACGAGAGCTCCACCAACAATCAGGCAACTAAGCCACTCGTGACCAGCGAAGAGGTAAACGTTGAGGAGACGGATAATTCCAATTACGAGAACAATTAGTAGAACTAATGCAATGAGCAAAAGTATGAAACCGAATGCAATTGTGCGACCAGCAACAAGTATTGGGCGAAGAATGCGGTCATGGACCACATCAAGGACGTGATCAAAAGCTTCGAAAGCCTTGTCGACTACGTCAGGTTCGTGTTCTTTTTTCTCTTCACTCACATTAAGAACTTAGTTGGAGGGGGAGGGCTCTAGGCCTGCACCCAGCAAAGACCAATTATCCCCGGCCCACCGTGTGTTCCAACCACTGGACCAATGTCGGTTACGACTAGTGGGAATTCTGTTGGTATGTCACTCACTAGTTTTGTGAGAGCTTCAACTTCATCGGATGCTCCGTGGACTAATGCCAGACGGCGCAGAGGAGCGTTGTTGCGAGCAACATCAGCAATTGCTGCCAATGCCTTTGCCTTAGTTCGTTGACGACCTGCTTCAGAAACAATTCCGTCTTTCAGTTCAAGTAGCGGCTTAATCGAGAGAACTTGCCCCATAAGAGCTTTCGCACCACCAACACGACCACCTTTTTGAAGGTGTTCGAGTGTATCGAGCATTGCAACCACACCGACCTTGTCAGTCAGCTCCAGAGCCTTCTTCTCAAGTTCATCGAGTGAGGCACCAGTTTTTGCGAGTTCAGCAATCTCAACTGCGAGCAGACCTTGCGCCATTGAAACAGCTTTTGAGTCAACAACACGAACAGGAATCTTTGCGGCAACCGCATCTTTCGCGAGCATTGCAGATTGATGCGTTGCACTGAGCGCTTCAGAGAGTGCAATAACGAGCACGCCGTCACACCCGGCACTGAGTGCACGTTCGTATGCGAGTTGGAACGCGCCAGGAGATGGTGCTGCAGTTTCTGGGAGGGTCTTTGATGCTTTGCACTTGGCCCAAAATTCGTTTGGTGTGAGATCAACTCGGTCAGTAAATTCATCGTCAC
>CAIKVF010000062.1 GCA_903830745.1 uncultured Actinomycetes bacterium
AAGACACATAGGTATGTCTTGCAGGTACGCTCAGCGCGTGCCAGAAATACTCGAAGTTGAGTCGTACCGTGAACTCGCAGACCGCGTGGTCGGCGCCACGGTCGTGCGTGGATGGGCTGATCCTTACTCAGCGAAGAAGCTTTCTTCAGTGCAGCAGTGGGCGCGTGCCGTTAAAGGCCTCACGATCACTGGCACCTCACGCCGTGGAAAGTTGATGCTGATTGAAACGTCTGGGCCAACACTCGGTATGCGCTTTGGGATGACTGGTGTGTTGCTGATTGATGGTGACGCTGGTATTGACGGACTTTTCTACGGCCCTCACCGGTTCAAGGCTGAATGGATTCGTGGAGGTATGGAATTTGATGATGGCAGAAAGTTGCTGTTACACGATCCTCGAAGACTTGGTCGCTTTGAAATTGATCCCGACCTCAGTGACCTCGGCCCCGATGCACTCACGCTTACAAAGAAACAATTTGATCAAATAGTGACAATTAATAGAGGCGAGGGGCCAGCGCTCAAAGCTCGTCTCCTTGATCAGTCGGTGGTTGCAGGTGTTGGCAACTTGCTCGGTGACGAGATTTTGTTTCGTGCGGGAATTGATCCGCGTACGCCGTCTGGCACATTGAGTGCTGACGAAAAGAGCCGTCTCTTTAAAGCATTTACCCAGACCATGAGAACGCTAAAGAAGCGCGGTGGCTCTCACCTGGGTGACCACATGGATGGACGTCATCCAGGGGGCATGTGTCCAAAAGATGGTGGCGCAATGCGCATTGACACTATTGGTGGGCGCACCACATACTGGTGCTCAAAGCACCAGCGTTAAGCGCCGTTTAGAAGTCCTTCAAGATGCGCTGGCTCGTAAGGGCCAATGATGAGTTGCTCTAGAACGCCAATGCCAGTTCCACGTGCTGATGTTGCTTTCACAATGTGCTGAATGTGAATGTTTGGATGGTCTAGTGGGTTGAGCGTAGAGAGCTCTAGTACTTCGCCGTCAACAACTGGCCCGCCGTGCCATCTTCCGTGTGCGTACTGTGGGTGCGAATACCCAGCTCCGCGCATTTGGAAACGAAATAGTGGAGTGAGTTCAATTGTTTCGTTTCCGAAGAACAACGTCGCACTCTGCATCCAGCGCGTCTTTGGTGACATGACAATGTCCATGCTCGCGGTTTCGTGAGTAACTGCGCTGTTGTCAGTTGGTAGTTGAGCAGCCGACCTGCTGATAGGTGTGCCAACGCTGTCGTCAAAGGTCATGAAGTGCACGCCACGGTCTGAAAAGTTAAGTGGTGACCACAAGAAGCAGAGCTGCGGTACACGAGTTGATGGAGCTCCAGGCAGTGGTTCACCAACTGGTCGAACACCCCATGAACGGTCCTTTGTTCCATAGACCGTTGCAGGCAGTTCAATTCGTCCTTCAGGAGTTTCAATCCACCCAGACCATGTTCCTAGTTGTGTAGCCCTGGTGACGTCCATGAAGATGCGTGGACCGTCGTGCATGGTTTGTCGAGGTTCTTCGTAAACAGAAGTGCGAGTTGTGTAGGTGAGGTCGCAGCTGAGTCCCTGCTCTGGTGCATTCACACGAATGCGGTTAACGCGCATTGGCTCGATGATCTCAATCGAGATTGGACCCACGGCTGTTGGCCTTCCAACAAGTGCGTCACTAGCGAACACGCTGTACTGCTTGTCGCCAAGAACAACGGAGAAAGCTCCGTCAATTACGCCTCTATTTGGATAGAGACCAAGGGCAACTGCGAAATAGAAGTCTTCGGTGTAGCCGTTGAACCAGAAACGGTCATAGGCGTTTGGGTGTCCGTCCATAACGTGGCTAAGAGGTTGTGCAGTTTGGTGAATAGGGAAGTCATCTTCAGGAAGGAGCATGTTTTTCCAATTCGTCTAGGGCGTTCCACTTTGTTGCTGCATTAATACCACGCTCAATCATTGTCATGAACATCCGGTCCCCACGCTCAGTCTGTTCCACAAGTACTGCGGCACAGACCAACATCACTACTGGCTGCAGTGTGTAGCGAGAGAATTCTTTTCTAGCGATGTCTAGTGGCAGCGAACCACCTAGGCGTGAGAGTTCAGTGAGGTAATAGTTAATTAATTCATCTTCGTAGGCGTCGCGGTCCTTAGCAGTGAGGCTGGTGGTTAAGAAGTAGGCAACATCAACCATTGGGCTTCCTACGCTCACGGTCTGCCAGTCAACAACGCAGAGTGGAACTGTGCCACCCTTAGCGTCAAAGAGAAGATTGTCAGTTCGAAAGTCACCGTGAGTCACGCACGGGGCATATGGCTTGTAGCCACGGAACGCACCGAGACTTAAAGAAAGTCTCTTCACGAATGCAATGAGACCCGGGTCAACAGAGTCCGCGTATCGCTCAATGAACTGTGTAAACAGTGCAGGAAGAATAGCTTCCATGAGTGGTGCAAGTGATTCACTCACTCCGCCAAGCCAGTCGGCTTGGTGCAGTTCGGTGTCGTTCATTGTTGGAGCGTGAAGGCCAGCGAGTTCTTTAAGCCCCGTCATGGCCATCTCTTTGGTGATGCCTTCAAACTGGTCAGCAACATTTGCTGGCGCCATGTCCTCTAGAAGAATGAGGAAATTGTCTTCGTCGTCACGTTCGACGTAAAAACACTCAGGCGTTCTCGTTTCCAGCGTCGGGGCTAGATACTTGTAGAAGGATGTTTCGCGTAGATAGAGCTGCTGCATTTTTGCGGTTGCTCTACTTGTTTCATCTTGTGAAGGGGCCTTGGCGACAAATGAGAATGTTCCTTCATTTGACGAAAGTGAGAAGCGAACGCACAAAGCAACTTGCCCGTTGCCAACACGTTGCGTTTCGATTTTTGATTCGAGTGAACTTTCAAAATGAGAACTGAGCCAGTCCACGTTTATTTGTTCGATGCTTGGAATGGATTCCATAACGCCCCCTAGAACAGTTTGCCCTAAAACTGCTTTCTAAGAAGTTGCCAAGAATGGCTACATTTCGCGTGGCGGTAGACCAGAATTGAGGAATGTCATCTTTCGTTCAAAGTTATGGGTACTGGGCACTTCTGCTTCTCGCAATCGTCGAATCCATGTGCCTTCCAATCCCATCTGAAGTCACCTTCGGTTTTGCGGGCGCACTCTGCACCGCTGCAGTGACGGGCCATGCTCAGTTCTCAATGTGGGCAGTGATTGTTGTTGGAACGGTTGGTTCAGTAATTGGATCAGTCATTGCGTACGAAGTAGGTCGCACCGCTGGGCGCTCAATTGTGGATCGCTGGGGCAAATGGATTTTGTTGACACACAAAGACCTAGACGCCATGGAGCGTTGGTTTGAAAAGTTTGGTCCCATTTCAGTTCTGATTGGGCGAGTGGTTCCTGTAGTTCGAACTGTTATTTCTGTGCCAGCTGGAATTGCTGAAATGAAGCGTGGTCGTTTTGTCGCACTCACCGCAGTTGGTGCAGCAGCCTGGGTGTCGCTACTCGCTGCGCTTGGTTACGCCGCTGGTGCTAACTGGGAGCGCGTCAGTAAAAACTTTCACATGGCACAAACACCGATGATTATTCTCATCGTGTTGCTAATGGCACTTGGATTTTGGCACCGAATTAAAACTGTTCGCCGCCACAACTCTTCGAACTAGTTCGAAAGTGATCCAAGCACGCGTGCAGCGTGTCCATCAGTCTTGACTCCATACATTGCTTGTTCAACTTTTCCAGTTGGACCAATGACGAATGTTGAGCGAATGATGCCAATTGTCTTCTTGCCGTACATCATCTTTTCGCCGTAGGCGCCGAACTTCTCCATCACCTTTTTGTCAGGATCACTTAAAAGATCAAAACTGAGTCCATACTTCTTTCGAAACGCAACATGAGACGCAGCGTCATCGGGCGATACACCTAGAACAGTGACTTTTATTTTCTTGAATCCACTCAGTTCGTCATTGAACTGACACGCTTCTCTCGTACAACCCGGTGTGTCGTCTTGAGGGTAAAAGTAGAGAACGTAACGCTGACCGAGCAGATCTTTGGAAGATACCTTCTTTCCACTCTGGTTAGTAAGGGTGAATGCTGGTGCTTTTGCACCAATCTCAAGTCTTGCCATCATGCTCCTAGAAGTTTTCGATTAAAACAAAGAACCGTCACGTAGACTAGGACACGAAGCTCTAGAAGTGAGCTTGGGCCCACACTTTCGAACGACGGTTCCGGGTCCGACCGAGAAAAGACCGTAGTTCCGTGAGCAGTGAATCCCCGGAGCTTGTGACGTCGTCACAAGACTCGTATGACACCAATAAAACCTTCGCTGAATTAGGCGTAGATCCCAAGCTCTGTGAAACGCTGAGCGCCCAAGGCATCACTGTTGCCTTTCCTATTCAGGCCATGACTATTCATGACGCCCTGGCGGGACGCGACGTTTGTGGAAAGGCGAAGACCGGTTCTGGAAAGACACTGGGATTCGGACTTCCAATGCTGCAGCGTGTTGCTCGCAGTGAAAGAGAAATTATTCCTGAAGGTGGACCAGCCAGGCCGCGTGGACTCGTGCTCCTTCCAACTCGTGAGCTTGCAGTGCAGGTGCACGAAGTTCTAGAACCACTTGGTCAGGCGCTTGGCCTTCACGTCAACGCTGTCTACGGTGGCGCGGACATTGAAAAGCAAGTGAAGTCGCTGAAGAAGGGTTGCGACATCATTATTGCGACTCCAGGTCGACTCATTGACCTCGGTGATCGAGGAGAGCTCAACGTAGAAAATCTTGACGTACTTGTTCTTGACGAAGCTGACCGCATGGCCGACATGGGTTTCATGCCTCAAGTCGAATGGGTTCTTCGTCGAATTGCTGAACACCCTCACCAGACGCTGTTGTTCTCAGCAACACTCGACGGCGCAATTGACCGCCTCGTAAAGCGTTACCTCACTGATCCAGTTTTTCACGAAGTCGCCAGTGACTCACAAACTGTTTCAAACATGGTGCACCACTTCCTCAACGTTCACCAAATGGACCGCGTGAAGGTTGTCGCAAACATCTGTAAGTCAATGGATAAGACAATCATCTTCTGTCGAACTAAGCGCGGCGCTGACCGTCTTGTAGAGCAACTACAAAAAGAAAACGTTGACGCTGCAGCGATTCACGGAGACTTGAAACAAAGTCAGCGTGAAAAGGCACTGGCGGACTTCACTGCAGACAAGCTCTCAGTACTTGTAGCGACTGACGTTGCTGCTCGAGGAATTCACATTGACGGCGTTGACTGCGTTATTCACTTTGACCCACCAGAAGATCACAAGGCGTACTTGCACCGTTCTGGTCGCACAGCTCGTGCTGGATCCACTGGCGTTGTTGTTTCGATGCTGCTCTACAACCAGATCATTGAAGCTGAAGTAATCATGCGACGTATTGCGCTTAAGCGCCCAGTTGTGGAAGTGTTCTCAAACGATAAACGACTTAAAGATCTCGCTAACTGGGATCCGACTTCAGAGGAATAACAATGGCCAAGAAGAAATCTGCAACACCTGTTTACAAATTTGATGACAGCATTAAAAAAGCTCTTGTCATTGTTGCGCACCCTGATGACATCGACTTTGGTGTTGGTGGAACAGTTGCGTACCTGACGAAACACGGTGTGGAAGTTGCCTACTGTCTCGTAACTTCTGGTGACGCTGGTGGAGATGCTTCAACGCACACCAAGGCTGAGCGCGCTGCATACCGCGAAGCCGAACAAACTGCTGCTGCAAAAGTGGTTGGAGTGACTGATCTCACGTTCCTCGGCTACGCGGATGGTGAAGTTGAAGTGACGCTGCAACTTAGAAAAGACATCTCGAGAGCAATTCGTGTTCACCAGCCAGACCTTGTTATCACCCAGAACCCAGAACGCAACTGGGACCGCATGTTCGCAAGTCACCCTGACCACATGGCAGCAGGTGAAGCAACCGTTCGTGCAATCTACCCAGATGCTCGTAACCCACACTTCAAGCCAGAGCTTCTAGATGAAGGTCACCAACCTCACGCAGTGAAGCAACTCTGGTTCTCATCACCAACACCAACCATGGTTGTTGACATCACCAAGACGATTGACAAAAAGATCGAAGCGCTGAAGTGTCACGAAAGCCAAGTTGGCGGTAATGAAAACCTAGACACGATGATTCGTGAATGGGCAGCCACCACCGCGAAAGCTAACGGGATGAAGAAGAAGCGCTTTGCTGAAGCGTTCCGCGTTGTTACAACTGGCTAGTTAGCAGCGAGCTGGCGAAGGACGAAGTTAAGAACTCCACCGTGGCGGTAGTAGTCAGCTTCGGTTGGCGTATCAATACGTAGACGCACTTCAAACTTCAACTCTTCACCATTTGCACGCTTCGCTGTTACCTGAACAGTTGGGACAGTCTCACCACGGTTAAGTGGGTCGAGTCCCGAAATTGCAAATACTTCAGTGCCATCAAGTTTGTATGTCTCAGCAGTTTCGCCGGCCTTGAACTGAAGAGGAAGAATTCCCATTCCAACAAGGTTTGATCGGTGAATACGCTCGAAGCTCTCAACGAGAACAGCCTTCACTCCGAGGAGCTTGGTTCCCTTGGCGGCCCAGTCGCGGCTTGATCCACTTCCGTATTCTTTGCCACCAATGATCATGAGGGGAGTGCCCTCTTCTTGGTAACGCATAGCAGCGTCGTAGATGAACATTTCTTCGTTCTCTGGGAACTTGATGGTGATGCCACCTTCGGTGCCAGGAGCGACTTGGTTACGAAGACGAATGTTCGCGAATGTTCCGCGCATCATTACTTCGTGGTTTCCACGTCGTGTTCCGTAACTATTGAAGTCTTGCGCCTTTACGCCACCGTCAGTTAGGTAGAGACCGGCTGGGACGTTGGCACGAATGTTTCCTGCAGGAGAGATGTGGTCAGTTGTTACTGAGTCACCGAGCTTTGCGAGAACGCGAATACCAGTGAAGTCTGTAACAACACCTGGCTGCATTGAAAGTCCGTCAAAGAATGGTGAGAGCTTCACGTAGGTTGATGCGTTGTCCCATGCATAGGTCACAGCGTTCGTTGATGGAACTCCCTGCCAGCGTTCGTCACCACTAAAGGCACTGGCGTAACGCTCTTCGAACATCTTTGGAGTTAGCGATGCACGAACTGCGCCAGCAACTTCTGCGTCAGTTGGCCAGACGTCCTTTAGAAATACTGGCTGACCGTTTGATCCGGTGCCGAGTGGTTCTGTATTTAGGTCAATGTCAACTGTTCCAGCGAGTGAGTAGGCAACTACGAGTGGAGGAGATGCAAGGAAGTTCTGCTTCACGTCTGGGTGAATGCGACCTTCAAAGTTGCGGTTTCCAGACAGTACTGAAACAACTGAGAGGTCGTGTTCGCTAACTGCGTCAGAAACACCGTCAAGAAGTGGACCAGTGTTTCCAATGCAGGTGGTGCAGCCGTATCCAGCGAGGTAGAAGCCGAGCTTGTCGAGAGGTTCAACGAGGTTGGCCTTTTCGAGGTAGTCCATAACCACGCGACTACCAGGTGCGAGTGAAGTCTTTACCCACGGCTTTGCGCTCAGTCCAAGTTCTACGGCCTTCTTTGCAACTAGACCAGCAGCAACAAGTACTGAAGGGTTTGAAGTATTGGTGCAAGAAGTGATTGCAGCAACTGTCACTGCACCGTCGCTGATGCTTTGGGCGTAGTCCTTGCCCGCAACAGTCTTCACGTCACGACCAAGTGCAGTCTTGAATGCTCCTCGCACACCAGAAAGCGACACGCGGTCTTGTGGGCGCTTTGGACCAGCGAGTGATGGCTCAACAGTTGAAAGATCGAGCTCTACGTATTCTGAGTACACCGGCTCTTGTGCTCCTGATTCGTGCCAGATGCCCTGCGCCTTGGCGTACGCCTCAACGAGTTCGAGTTGCGCTTTTGGTCGTCCAGTGAATGCAAGGTAGTCGACAGTGATCTGGTCAATCGGGAAGATTGCACATGTTGCTCCGTATTCAGGAGCCATGTTTCCGATTGTTGCGCGAGTTTCAAGCGACAGTGCTGTAACACCAGGACCGAAGGCTTCAACAAACTTTCCAACAACGCCTTGCTTGCGAAGTAGTTCAGTAATAGTGAGCACTACGTCTGTTGCAGTAACACCTTCTTTTGGTGAGCCGTTAAGGCGAAGTCCAACTACTGGTGGAATCAACATTGAGGTCGGCTGTCCGAGCATTCCTGCTTCTGCTTCAATTCCTCCAACACCCCATCCAAGAACTCCGAGCCCATTCACCATGGTGGTGTGTGAGTCAGTTCCTACAACGGTGTCGAGGTAGGCAACGCCGTCATTTTCAAAAACAACGCGTGCAAGGTGTTCGAGGTTTACTTGGTGACAGATTCCCATTCCTGGTGGCACCACGCGGAACTGCTTGAACGAACTCT
Source organism: uncultured Actinomycetes bacterium (assembly GCA_903830745.1). Classification (GTDB taxonomy): domain Bacteria; phylum Actinomycetota; class Acidimicrobiia; order Acidimicrobiales; family RAAP-2; genus RAAP-2. Next base: position 8,363 of record CAIKVF010000062.1, read on the forward strand.
GTGCCCACTTAAGAAAGGTGTAGCGCTCTATGTTGCGGTCGTATTCAATAGCAACGTTCTGTTCGTAGCTTTCTGGTGTTCCAGTGCGCTCAAGAATTACTGAGTGGTCAATGACTAGTTCAACTGGAACAAGTGGGTTGATCTTTGCTGGGTCGCCACCAAGGGCAATGATTGCGTCGCGCATTGATGCGAGGTCAACAACGGCAGGAACTCCTGTGAGGTCTTGCATAAGTACACGTTCTGGAGTGAAGGCAATTTCCTTCGCGTCATCTCCAGCGGCTTCGCCGTGCCTGGTTGGAGTCTGCGCCCACTTTGCGAGCGCTTCAATGTCTGATGCCGTTACCTTCGCACCGTCTTCATGGCGCGGCAAGTTCTCAAGAAGAACCTTGATTGAATACGGCAGTTTGTCTACACCGAACTTCTTTAATGCTTCTGCTTGAAGTGAGTAATAGGTAAGTGAGCGGCCGCCAACATTTAGCGTGCTCTTTGACTGGAAGCTGTTGAGTGAGGGGGATGTCATGTCTTCATTCTACGGCCGAGATGAGGTCAGTATTTCTGGACGCTGGCACGGTGAAGTGGCTAAAAAGTGGGAGACTGGACGTTATGACCAGCACGTACGACCTTCTCGCTTCGCGCCTGCAAAAAGCGTTCGACAGCGTCGCTCCCGGTGCTGATCCGGTACTTCGTCCTTCTGATCGCAGTGATTATCAGGCCAACGGCGTCATGGCACTCGCAAAGCAAGTTGGAAAGCCACCACGCGAAGTTGCTGAGCTTGTTGTTGGCGCCCTTGATCTAAGCGACATCGCGACTGTTGAAATTGCTGGTCCTGGATTCTTGAATCTCAATCTCTCAACGAAGGTCTTTAACTCCCAGCTTCGAGAGTTCAGCAGTGATGCGCGTCTCGGACTTGAAAAGACCAACTCACCGAAGACAGTCGTCATTGACTACTCCGCACCAAATGTTGCAAAAGAAATGCACGTTGGTCACCTTCGCTCCACCGTGATTGGTGACGCGCTCGCTCGAATGAACCGGTTTGCTGGTAACACAGTTATTGCGAGAAACCACATTGGCGACTGGGGCACACCATTTGGAATGTTGATTGAGCACTTGCTTGATCTTGGTGAAGACAAAGCTGTCGCAGAACTTTCCATTGGTGACCTCGACACCTTCTACAAGGGCGCGAGAGAAAAGTTTGAGGCCAATGACGACTTTAAACAGCGCAGCCGACTTCGCGTTGTTGCCCTTCAAGGTGGCGACAAAGAAACACTTCGACTCTGGAAGATTCTCGTTGATCAGTCAGTTGCGTATTTCGCCGAGGTGTATAAAAAGCTCGATGTCACGCTGACGCCTGATGACAACGTGGGTGAGTCGTTCTATAACGACATGCTCGATGACGTTGTGAAAGACCTCACCGCGAAGGGTCTCATCACCGATAGCGACGGCGCACTCTGTGTGTTCCCACCGGGATTTGTAAACCGCGACGACGAACCACTGCCAATGATTGTTCAAAAGCGTGATGAAGGATTTGGTTACGCAGCAACTGACCTCGCGGCAATACGTAATCGAGTGAGTGGACTTAAGGCTGACGAAATTCTTTACGTTGTAGGAACTCCTCAAGCGCAACACTTTGACATGCTCTACGCGGTAGCGCGCATGGCTGGGTGGTTGCCACAAGATGTTCGCTGTGAGCATGTTTCCTTCGGTCACGTTCTCGGACCAGATCGCAAGATGTTTAAATCACGAAGTGGTGGCACCGTAAAGCTCGTTGGGCTACTTGATGAAGCAATTGAGCGTGCAGACGCAGCACTCGTTGCTCGCGGCAGTGAACTGAGCGAACCAGATCGCATCTTGCTTGCAACAGACATTGCTCGTGCAGCAATTAAATACACCGACCTCTCAACTGAGCGCCAGCGCGATTACATCTTTGATCTCGACCGCATGCTCGCCTTTGAAGGCGACACCGGTCCATATCTTCAGTACGCGCACGCACGACTTCGTTCAATCTTTCGCAGACTTGATGCACCGTTCAGTGCCGCAGACGCAACGTTCGCACTTGAAAGTCCGCAAGAGCGCCAGTTGGCACTCGGGCTACTGGCGCTCCCTGAAGCATTTGATGTGGCGTTCTCTACGTTGCAGCCCCACAAGCTCTGCACGTATCTCTTTGATCTAGCCCAGCGATTTACAACGTTTTACGAGGCCTGCCCGGTCCTCAGCTCCGAAGGGGCACTTCGCGCCGAGCGACTTGCCTTGTGCGAATTGACCGCCAGGACTTTAGAACTTGGACTTTCCTTACTTGGCATAGCTGCGCCGCAGCAGATGTAGAGTCCCTGTAGGGCGAATTGCCCTTCTTGATTTTTGGGGGATGACATGAAAGTAAAAGCCGCAATCGTTACCGAGAAGAACGGTCCTTGGCATACAGAGGAAATCGAAATCGATGAGCCAAAGGCCTTCGAAGTTCGAGTGAAGATGGCGTACGCCGGAATGTGTCACTCTGACGAACACACTCGCACTGGTGACATCACTGCACCGATTGAAGTTCTTAACTTCTTCGGAACTGATTCAATGTATCCAGCAATTGGTGGACACGAAGGATCAGGTGTTATTGAAGCGATTGGGCCAAACGTTTCAGGTCTTGCTGTCGGAGACCACGTAGCTGTTTCATTCATTCCTGCATGCGGTCGCTGCAAGTCATGTGCTTCAGGTGCACCGTACGTCTGTGACATGGGAGCGAACACACTCGCTGGTCCAATGATGTCTGATGGAACGTGGCGTCACCACTGGGAAGGCCAAAACCTAAACCGTATGTGCCAGCTCGGAACATTCTCTGAGTACATCGTTGCTCACGAAGCATCAGTAGTAAAGATCGACCCTTGGTATGACCTCAAGGCTGCAGCACTCATCTCATGTGGTTTCGCATCAGGTTGGGGATCAGCTGTTAACCGTGGTGGCGTTAAGCCTGGTGACGTTGTCGCAGTAATTGGTGTTGGTGGACTTGGTTCTGCAGCAGTACAGGGTGCACTGCACGCTGGTGCTCGCGCCGTAATTGCTATTGACACAAACCCAACCAAGGTTGAGCGTGCCATGAAGATTGGAGCTACTCACGGTGCAAGCTCTGCACTTGAAGCAGCGTTCAGTTTCCTAGGTGAACTCACTAACGGTCAGAACTGTGACGTAATTGTTCTAACTCCAGGACGCCTTACTGGTGAACTGATTGAAGAAGCTCGTTCAATCCTCGCGAAGAACGGAACAATCGTGGCAACTGGAATTGCTCCATTCGACCAGACAGAAGTGACTGTAAACATGGCCATGTTGACACTCTGGAACCAGCAGATTCTTGGTTCAGTCTTTGGATCAACTGCACCACGTGTTCAGATTCCACTTCTTCTTCGCCTGCAGCACGAAGGCAAGATTCAAGTGAACGAACTTGTTACCAAGGAATACTCGATTGATGAAGTCAACCAGGGTTACCTTGACCTCGAAGCAGGACTCAACGTTCGAGGCGTAGTTAAGTTCTAGTTCTTTTGAACTGAAATACCTAAAACTTTTCGCAACGTGACGCTCGACTTAGTTATGTCGGGCGTCATTGTTGCGAGTGAGCGACTTTTAACGGCTCCCTTTGCGACACCAACGCTGTAGGCCACGTCGTCGGCAATGGCTACTGGGACGTCGAGCGGGTGAAGACGGGTCTTGCGCCATCTCCATGCAGTGCCAAAAACAAATAACGCAAGCACACGTCTACGAAGTTTTGGGTGCAGCGCAATTAAAAGCAGCAGTGGCCCAAACGTTCTAACAACCGCACGAGCAAGTGGACCGCCAGATTTGAGCATTCCTTTCGCCACAACTTCTCTTGCGACGTGGTCTGGTTCATCGGCAGAATCTTCAATTCGTTCTTTTAAGGCATCGCTGTTCACGCTGATGATCCGAGCCCCTAGTGAGGGTCTGCCAATAAACACTGTTCCCCACGCGAGCAGCGTCCAAGGATCAGCACGCAGAGGCGCGAGTCTTCCTGGGTGACGCTTTGAAAGTTCTGCCGAAGAAATGCCGTACTGCACACGTTGGTGCCACCAAGCACTCCAACTCGTGCGAGCTCGGTGCGTGACAACAACATCTGCGATGTAGCGAACGAGCCAGCCCTGGTCATGAAGTCGCCATACGAGGTCAACGTCTTCGCCAATACGAAGTGATGGATCAAATCCTGCACCCACTGCACTTCGGCGCACCATCATGCAGGCACTCGGAACATAGCCAACAGGGCCGCCAGGAACAACTATCTGTGAGCGTGCTCCCATGTCGAGTGGACTAAAGCGAAGTTCAAACTTGTCGCGCAGTGAATTGCCATCTGTTCCACGCACTCGTGGGGTGACGCAGCTAATCATGGGGTCACTGAACTGGCAGAACAGGCGAGAAGCAACATTGAGCGCTGCGTCGACGGTGATGTCATCGTCAATAAACCAAATAAAAGGTCGACTCGTTGCACGAAGCCCGGCGTTTCTCGCACCACCTGGACCCACATTTTCTTCGAGGCGAACAAGGGACTGATTGAACGTTGAAACAATCTCTGCGAGCAGTGACGGATTACTAGATGCGTCATCGACAATCGTCACATGGAAGTCCCTCAACATGGTGAGGAGTCGTGACACGCGAGAGATGTCGTTGTACACGGGGATAACAACATCTATTTGATCAACATCAACTCGTGGCTCGTAAATAGGGTGGAGCATGCCTTGATTAATAAGTGTGCGAGCAAATCGTTCTTGCCCGGGCAGAATCCTTGCTCCGTTTACCCAGCTCTCAGCTACAGACTTTGATCCACCAGGCAGTCGCAGAAGTTTCCACGGAGCCCCACCAGTCAGGTAATCACGGTCTAGAAACTTGGACTCAGGGTCAATACGCACCAGAGTTCCTACAGCAATAGGGGCGTCAACGGGGCTTGGGGCCAGGGTGATTAGTTGACTCATTGAAGCAGTTTGCCATGAATGTTGAACGGGATGTCGCGCCATAGGTAATAATGGAACAACTCGAGGAGGAAAGCATGTCACCAGACACATTGATCGCAGACGAAGTAATAGAAATTATTGGCGATACTGAACTACTCGTTGAAGAAGTATCTATCGACGGACTTTGCGGGGTTTACTAAACCGTGTCATTGTCGACCAGCGTCATCTTTGACGCGTCGGCACCGTGGTCGCTTAGCTCGCAGGTCTCTCTTCGCGATGAAGCATTCGGTGCTCTCGCATATCACCACGGCAACCGCCGTCTGGTCTTTTTAAAGTCTCGCGAACTCGTAGCAATTCTTCGCAGCCTCGAAAACTTCAGTTCAGTGAATGAAGCAATTGACGCTGTAGTTCCAAACGAACACGACCGCTACGTCGAAGCGGTTGGCGCATTAGTGAAATCGGACATTATCTGTGGGCGCTAACTCCAGTCTTCGTGACAAATTCGAACGCGGTCTCGCGGCTCCAATCTGTCTCACGTGGGAACTGACCTACGCCTGCAACCTTGCTTGCACGCACTGTCTTTCATCTTCAGGTCGTAGAGACCCTAAGGAACTGAACACCGACGAAGCCAAGGCCCTCATTGATGAGATTGCCGCCATGCAAATCTTCTACATCAACATTGGTGGCGGTGAGCCAATGATTCGTCGCGACTTCTTCGAAATTATTGAACACGCGGTTAACCAAAAAGTCGGTGTGAAGTTCTCAACTAACGGAACACGCATTGACGCTGAAGCGGCAAAGAAGCTCGCGGCGATTGATTACCTCGACATCCAGATCTCTATCGATGGTGCAGACGCAGAGACCTGCGACAAGATTCGCGGTGAAGGTAGTTACGCTGCTGCGCGACTTGCCATGGATCACCTACGCGATGCGAACTTTGGAGAATTCAAGATCTCGGTTGTTATGACCAGAGACAGCATTGAACAACTCGATGAGTTCGAAGCAATTGCCAAGCACTACGGCGCACAACTTCGACTCACTCGACTTCGTCCATCGGGACGCGGTGTTGATGTGTGGGATGAACTACACCCGACACAGGAGCAAAATCGTCGTCTCTACAAATGGTTGATGGAACGTCCAAACGTTCTCACCGGAGACTCCTTCTTTCACCTCTCTGCACTTGGTGATCCACTTGACGGTCTCAACCTTTGCGGTGCTGGGCGAGTGGTGTGTCTCATTGACCCAATTGGTGAGGTCTACGCCTGCCCGTTTGTAATCCACGAAGAATTCAAAGCTGGCAACATTCGAGACGCTGGGTTCAATGCAGTGTGGACTGAGAGCGATCTCTTTACTTCGCTACGTGAGCCGGGTAACCCTGGCGCGTGTGGATCATGTGGGTCCTACGATGCATGTCGAGGCGGATGCATGGCCGCGAAGTTCTTCACTGGACTTGAGCTGACTGACCCTGATCCTGAGTGTGTATTTGGCCACGGAGAGACTGCACTCGCAGCGAAGAAGGTGATGCTTATCCCTAAGCCGTCACCTGATCACTCTCGCCGAGTTCCCGTTGCAATAACGGCTCGCTGAGCATTTCACTGCGCCCTGTAATCTGAAAGAAGTCTTCAGGAGGGCCAGTGGCTTATAAGTGGTTTGAAACAGTTGCCGTTGCGCAACGTCGAGCAGAGAAGTACCTACCAAAGTCTGTCTACGGCGCCCTTATTGCGGGATCTGAAAAAGGTCTTTCTTCAAAGGACAACCTCGAGTCGTTCGACCAACTTGGATTCGCTCCTCACATTGCGGGACTTTCTAACGAACGCCAGATGCAAACAACGCTCATGGGTCAGGCAACCTCCATGCCAGTCATCATTTCTCCAACCGGTGTACAGGCTGTTCACCCTGACGGCGAAGTAGCAGTTGCACGCGCAGCAGCGAACCGCGGAGTTCTCATGGGACTCAGTTCATTTGCGAGCAAGTCAGTAGAAGATGTCTGCGCAGTAAACAACCAAGTTCTTTTCCAGATGTACTGGTCGGGAGACCGCGACACCATGGTGCAGCGACTTATTCGCGCAAAGGCTGCTGGTGCCAAGGGAATTATTTTGACACTCGACTGGTCATTCTCTAACGGACGCGACTGGGGTAGTCCTTGGATTCCAGAGAAGATCAACTTAAAAGCAATGGTCAAGCTCGCACCAGAAGTTATTGCACGACCACGTTGGTTAACAAAGTTTGCAATGACTGGACGCTTTCCTGACCTTGGTGCACCAAACATGGCACCAGTGGGAACAAAGCCGCCAACATTTTTCGGTGCGTACTACGAATGGATGCAGAGTCCTCTTCCAAGCTGGGACGACATTGCTTGGCTTCGCGCACAGTGGGACGGACCATTCATGGTCAAGGGAGTCAGCCGCATTGACGATGCCAAGCGCGTTGTTGACCTCGGTGCTACTGCGCTTTCAGTTTCCAACCACGGTGGCAACAACTTGGACGGTACTCCTGCACCTATTAGGTCACTGCCAGCAATTGCTGACGCAGTGGGCTCGCAGATTGAAGTACTGCTCGACGGCGGTGTTCGACGTGGAAGTGACGTCGTGAAGGCCTTGGCACTTGGTGCCAAGGGAGTCATGATTGGCCGCGCCTACCTATGGGGACTTTCAGCTGGCGGACAAGCTGGCGTTGAAAACGTGCTTGACGTTATCCGAGGCGGCATTGACTCGACACTGCTCGGACTCGGTAAGTCGAACATCAATGAACTCTCGCGTGACGATGTTGTAGCGCCTGAAGGATTCTTTAGGAAGCTTGGCTCATGAGCCGTGTGGCGATAGTTACTGGTGCCGCTCGCGGTATTGGTGCCGCCACTGTTGACGCACTTGTAAATAGCGGTTACCGCGTTGTCGCAGTTGATCGGTGCCGTGACATACCTGAAATCTCTTACCCACTCGCAACGCCTGCAGATCTCGACGCAGTCGTCAACCGTCACGGTGACGCAGTACTCGGACTTGT
>CAIKVF010000063.1 GCA_903830745.1 uncultured Actinomycetes bacterium
GCGCAGCGTCGTGCTGCTAATCCAACATTCGATGAGTCAACGCTCGCAAGCGCTTTAGGAACTCAGAGCGCCGCAATTCTGCGTGCAGCTCATGAAGAAGCTGCTCGAGTTACGAGCGAAGCACAAGAGCGAAGCGCACAAATTTTCACTGAAAGCCAGCAACGAAGTGCTCAGCACCTCATTGAGTCTCAAGAGCGAGCACTTGCTCTGGTGGCTGAGGCTGAAGCAACGGCCACGCAACTTGATGTTGATGCACGTGCCGCTGCGGAACGACTTATTGATTCGGGCAAACTCAACAGTGACGCACTTGTTGAGCGTGCCCGTGAGCAGGGCAAAGCAATTCTTGAACAATCAAATGAAGCTCGCAAAACTGTGCTCAACGATCTTGCTGTTAAGCGCAAGGCGCTGCACATGCAAATTGATCAGCTTCGCGCTGCTCGCGACACTCTCATCTCATTTGTATCGGCGGTTGGCGGTCAAATAGAAGGTGTGCTTTCAAATCTCAATACTTCTGATGAAGCTGCGAGGTCGGCTGCACTTGAGGCGCTACGTCTTCGTGCTCCATCACCAGAGCCAACTGAAGAAGAGCTGCTATCTGGAACGCCACTTCGACTAGTTCCTGACGCCAAAATGGCTCCGACTCCTGACACATCAATTTCGCCGAAGCAAAGGGCTCGAAAGGCCACAAAGTCTCCAGTGAATAACGATGGGTCGCTGCTAGAAGATGATCCGTCTGGAACTGACGTTGTTAACGAAATCTTTGCTCGCCTACGTAAGGCAACACTCGAAGAGCGTGGAGCCACAGCTCCATCTCCTGCTCCAAAGAAAACAACCTCAACCAAGCCAGTCACTGCAGCGGGAGAACTTTTCCAGCGCCGCGACGATGCACTGAATGATTCACTTGATGCATTGACTCGAAAAGTTAAAAGATCATTGCAAGATGATCAGAACGTCATGCTTGACCGCCTTCGCGGGGTACAGGGCATGATTACAACTGAACTCGAAGATGAGCACGAACAGCGCGCTAGATATGCTGACGCATCATTTGAAGCACTCGCAGAAGCGGCTCAAGCTGGAATGGCGTTTGCAAAATCAGAATCTGGTGCCATTGGTGGTTCTATTGACAAGAACGCGATTAAAGAATTCGCAGCAGACCTGGCGGTCACAATTGTTCTCGCACTACGAAAGAGAATCACCGCAGACACAGCTGGTGATGGGGCAGAGCGCGCTAACGCTGCGTACAAAGAATGGCGCGGTGCACGTGTTGAACGACTCTGCACTGACGCTGCACGACGTGCGTTCCATTTGGGAATCGTCAGCGCCGCACAAGGTGGGCAAGTACGTTTTTACGTATCGCCTAGCGATGCGCCGTGTGATGCTTGTGCCAGTGATTCACGAGCTGGTGAAATTCAGGCTGGTAAGACTTTCCCATCAGGCGCTAAGCACCCACCGCTACACGCGGGCTGCGCCTGTGCCGTGATTCCTGTCTGAGTTTCGCCCTAGGCTGGGCGCGTGCGTAGCCCAACAGATTTCTCATCAGGTGCCCCTCGAATTTCTCCCGTCTCACGACGATTCTGGACAGGGCTAGCAGTAGCAATTCTTCTGGTGGGGTTCACCTCACTGCACAGTCTGGCGGTTTTTTGGACTGATCAAATGTGGTTTTCTCAAGGTGGATTTGGATCAGTTTTTGGCAAACTCTTCTTTGTCAAAGCGGGACTCCTCCTTACCTTTGGTGCAGTCTTTTTTGCACTGATGTGGGGCAACTTGCTGCTCACCAACAAATTCGGTGCCCGAGTTTTATCTTTTGAGCCTGAAGACGAAATAATTCGCAGATTCCAAAATGTTGTTCGACCTTACGCTCGACGCATTTACGCAGGTATTGCATTTTTTATGGCACTCGTTGCCGGATTCAATGCAACAAGTCAGTGGAATTCATACTTACTCTTTGCAAACGCAAAGTCATTTGGCAAGACTGATCCACTGTTTCACAAGGACATCAGCTTTTATGTAATGACACTTCCGTTTGTGCGATTCATCATTACCTGGCTGATTGTTGCACTTGTTGTGATTCTTCTCGTAACAACTGTTTTCCACTATCTCAATGGCGGCATACGAGCAACTCGCGTTTCACCTCGTGTCTCACCACAGGTAAAAGCACACCTGTCGGTGATTGGTGCAGGCATTGCGCTCTTAAAGGCAGCTGGGTACCTAATTGCTAGGTATGAACTTGTGAACTCCACAAATGGATTCGCACAGGGTGCTGGCTACACCGACGTTCATGCACGCATGCCGGCGCTGACAATTTTGTTTATTTTGTCACTGACGAGTGCAGCAATTCTTCTTGCGAATGTCCGCTCGCGCGGGTGGTCCTTGCCCGCAGTCGCTGTTGGCCTATGGATGTTTGTCTCATTGATCATTGGTGTTCTCTACCCAACAATCCTTCAGGCACTAAAGGTGAGCCCAGCTCAGCAAACACTCGAAGCACCGTACATTGCTCGAAACATTGCATCAACAAGGACTGCGTTCGGGCTCAATGACGTTACGTTCCACAACTTCGCGGGATCTCCAAGTGTTTCTGCAACAGAAATAAAGAATGCTTCTGCAACGTTGAGCAACATTCGACTCTGGGACCCAGCTCCAGACATTGCCCTCACCACAGTTGCGCGTTTGCAGTCAATTCGCTCGTATTACAACTTCACAACATTGTCAGTTGACCGGTACCAAATAAATGGAAAATTGACGCCTGTACTTATTGGTGCTCGACAACTCAATCAGTCAGCGCTCCCGTCTCCAAGTTGGGTGAATACTCACTTGCAGTACACCCACGGTGTTGGTGCAGCCGTAATCGCCGCGAATGCGCAAAACGCAGATACTGGTAACCCAATTTTTAACGTAACGAATGTTCCACCGGTGTCGTCAAATGGAATGCCTACATTAACCAAGCCAGGTATCTACTTTGGACTTAACGACCCGGGCTGGGTAGTTACTAACACCAAGCAAGCGGAACTTGATTAC
>CAIKVF010000064.1 GCA_903830745.1 uncultured Actinomycetes bacterium
TCGAAGTTGATAGGCAGAGCGACCAGGAACAGACATCTCAAACAATGTTGGTTCAATGTCATTTCCAAGTAACGGCGCGGAAGATGCTTTTCCGCCAGGAGCGATTTTCGACATTACGCCACCGCCTTTCGAAGTAGTTCAACGTAGTTATCTATCTGATCCTTGGTGCGCTTCTCGGTGACAGTTACGAGAATCACATTGTCGGCTTCACCAGTTGCGTTGTCGTGCAGTGCCTGAATAGAAAGTCCGCCAAGCACACCGTTTGTTGCCATGTGTGAAAGAACCTCACTCGCACTTCCAGGAACCTTAAAAGCAAACTCACGGAAGAACGGCTGAGAGTTAAGTGGCTCTACTCCACTGATCTTCATTACTTCGTCGTAAAGGTAGTGAGCTCCTTGTGCGCAGCGCGTCGCCACTTCACGAAGTCCGTATGTTCCGAGGTAGCCAAGCTGAATTGCTGCAGTAACGGCCATGAGCGTCTGGTTCGAGCAGATGTTCGATGTTGCCTTTTCGCGACGAATGTCTTGTTCACGAGCACGAAGTGTTGTTACAAATGATCGACGGTTGTTTGAGTCAACAGTTTCTCCAACAATGCGGCCAGGGAGTCTGCGAATCTGTGCTTCGGTGCAGGCAAAGAGTCCGAGGTAAGGACCACCAAAGTTAAGTCCGGTTCCAAAGGGCTGCCCCTCCCCCACCATTACGTCAGCACCCCACTGCCCAGCAGTCTTAAGAACTGCAGCAGCAACTGGGTCAATGCCCATAACAAAGAGTGCTTCGTTTGCTGTTGCTAGTTGTTTAGCTGGCGTCATGTCTTCAATGACTCCGAGGTAGTTCGGGTACGAGGCAACAATTGCAGCAGCGCCAGTGGAATCAACTGCACTCCAGTTGGTTACACCGTCAACAAGTGGAGCTTCCACGATTTCGTGGCCAGTTCCTTGCGCAAAAGTTTTGACTGTTGCGCGCCAGTGAGGATGCACACCAGCGGACATAACAATCTTGCTTCGACCTGTGGCGCCTGCCGCCATGTTGACAGCTTCAACCATTCCAGTTGCTGCGTCATAGAGAGAAGCATTCGGAATAGGGAGTCCACTAAGGCGTGAAACAAGAGTCTGGTATTCAAAGATTGCTTGGAGCACTCCTTGGGCAACTTCAGGCTGATACGGCGTGTAGGCAGTTACAAACTCTCCGCGTCCACCAAGGGACTTAACAACTGGTGGAATTTCGTGGTCGTATGCTCCCCCACCAGCGAAGCACACCATCTCTGATGCCTTGGCTTTGTTCTTCTGGGTGATTCCTTCAAAGATTGCGGCGACGTCAGGCTCACTTAAGCCCGCAGGAAGATCAAGTCCCTGTGAGAGTCGAACAGCTGCTGGAATGTGATCGAAGAGTTGCTCCATTGAGTCCATGCCCAAAAACTTCAGCATCTCTTCTACTTCAGCTGGTGTGTGAGGTAAATAATCAGCCACGTCACTTTGCCTTTCTAACAAATGGGAGTTTTGTAATTAATGAGGGAATTTCACGACCACGAAGTGAAACAACGACTTTTGTTCCAGGTTCTAGATTGCCAGTGAGAAGCCCAGTACCGATGCCGCGCTCGAGTACTGGAGAGAAGTTTCCAGAACAAAGCGTTCCTACGGATACTCCGTCAAGTAAAACTTCGCCACCATCACGAAGTGGTTGACGACCGTCAGCAATGACTCCAGTGAGCTGACGCTTCGGTCCTCGTTCCATTTCTGCCTTAACTGAAGAGATTCCTCGGAACGTTTCCTTGTCCCATCCAATTACCCAGCCGAGCTTGGCTTCAAGAGTTGTTGATTCGAGACTCAGCTCGTGACCGTAGAGCGGGAGCGCAGCTTCAAGGCGAAGTGTGTCGCGAGCACCGAGGCCCGCTGGAGTTACACCCGCTGCAACGATTGCGAGTAGAAGATCTTTTGCTACTTCGTTAGGAACAGCAATCTCAATGCCGTCTTCTCCGGTGTATCCAGTTCCCGCAACGCGAACCTCAACACCCTTGTAGTCATACTTCGCTACACAGAATCTTCCAATGGCCCCAAACCTAGGGTCAATAGTTGCTGCCTTCTCGCGAGCTTTTGGACCCTGGATAGCAAGAACGCAGCGCGTTGAAGTCACGTCAACGCCTGGAAGCGCGGAAGTAACGCCAGTTGTGTTTGAGGCATTAGGCATAACGTCGAATTCGTTCTCCCCCATCCACCAGACAATGATGTCGTCTACAACAAAACCTTCATCATTAAGTAGGTGTGTGTACTGAGCTCTGCCTGGTTCTACTTTGTTCA
>CAIKVF010000065.1 GCA_903830745.1 uncultured Actinomycetes bacterium
AAAACGTCATCGTGCTCGGAGGAAGTTCCGACATTGCACGCGCCATCACTAAGAAGCTCTGCACCGCACGTGCACACACGGTCGTGCTCGCTGGGAGAAACCAGCAACTGCTAGACGAGTCCGCAAAAGAAGCACAAGAGTACGGTGCCTCGAAGACTGAAACGCTGCTCTTTCAGGCTGAAGAAGTGAGTAAGGCCGGAGAAGTTGTATCTGCTGCTTTCGACAAAATTGGAGAAAACGTTGACCTCGTAATAATTGCAGTTGGCATGCTTTGCAACCAACGCGAAATTGAAAATGATCCTCTTGGTTCTGCTCGTATGGCTGACGTGAATTACACCTGGCCAGTTGCTGCTCTCGGAGAAATTCGACGTCGTCTTGTTGCCCAAGGAAGTGGAAGAATTCTTGTTATTTCTTCCGTAGCATCAGTTCGCGTCTACCGCGATGCGTATCTTTACTCTGGCGCTAAAGCCGGACTTGACCGTTTGTGCCAGGGTGTCGCTGAGTCGCTTAAGGGCACAGGCGTTACCTTGCAACTACTTCGTCCAGGATTTGTTCGCTCGAAGATGACCACCGGTCAAAAAGAAGCTCCTTTTACTACTGGCGTCAATGAAGTTGCTGAGAACACAATGCGTGGGCTCGCAAGTGGTGAACTTGTTATCTGGAGCCCACCAATTCTTAAGTACGTAGCTATTGCTATGCGTGTGATGCCAAATCAAATTTGGCACAAGTTGATGAAGCGTTAACGCTTTGCCTTAGTGGCAGTTTGATTACTGCGCAGATTCATCGTGAAGAAGTCTCTTTGCCACCACGAGGCGAAGATGTGACTTGGTCCTTCTGTCATCGCTGGCAGAAGCGACTTGCCATTTGCTCCAGTTGTGACTTTATTGAGTGGTCCCGTGAATGACGAGAACGTCACCCAGTCAGTATTGATGTCCATTTCCATCGCGCGGTACGCACCCGCACGAACCATCACATTGGCTAAGTCAGCAATAGACATTGAGGGCCCACCAACGTAAAGGATTGCGCCGTTTCTTGTAACGCCAACACCAGACCTCCACACTGCGTACGCATTGTGAATTGTTGCGCCCCACGTGCTGGCGTTGTTGGAATTGATTCCTGGCACCGATTTACCGTTGTCCACAATGAGAACGAGGTTTTGGCGAACTGAGGCAATTTGGTGGTTTGTATAAACGTCGCGCCCCCATTTACCTACGGTCATAGTTCCATCTTTAAAAATGACTGCTGACGCTGCTCCCTTAACCAGAGGAATCACTGTTTTACCTTGGGTGTAGTAACCGCCTTTGGCATCATTCATTCTGAAGCCAGCATTGAATGAAGCAACGAGATTCTTTGAGTCTGCTGGCTTCACTGGTGCCGTGAACTTGTACGGCCCACCTCCAGGAATTTGTGATCCTGAGTAGAGCTGTGCCTTTAGCAATGTTGGGTCCATCCACACGACCCCAACTACGTAACTCGTGTGCACTGCATCTGGCCTCACGAATGCTTCATACATTGTTGGAATACCACTGGCAGTTTTTCTACCAGCAACGTGCCAAACACCTTCGCCAGGAAGTGGATTTGCAGCTGGAGAAACAATGTTGATTGGCGTTGGTAAGTGGCCCCCAGCTGGAACTTTGACCGCGGTTGCGCCTGAGCCGAATTGAGAACTTGTAGGTTGACCGCCAACCTTTGGTGGACTGATTTTGTAGGCAAGGTTTTCAGCC
>CAIKVF010000066.1 GCA_903830745.1 uncultured Actinomycetes bacterium
GCAACCCATGGAAGCAACCATGCTTCCATCCCCGCCCACGCTGGCCACACCCCGTCAACAAGTGCGACGCTGACGTGAAGACCGAGTGACTTGGCGTATGCGCACACCGCCGCGTAGCGATCAAGCGCTTCCAGTGAAACCTCGTTCCTACGAGGTTCAATGCGTGCCCATTCAGTAGTAATTCGAACTCCATCAATACCGAGACCTGGAACCAGGTCGAGAACTTTTTCGTAGTCGTGCCACAACCCGTCAGCATCACCGGGACCAGAGTGTCGCCCGAGTGCAATCGTTGGTGAATAACACGTTGCTGGCTCGTAGGGTCGGTCGAACCCGCCTTCAACGCTATAGCCATCAATGGTGGCCAGTATTCGAGGGCGATTGCTCATGATTCATAGTTTCGCACGCCACCGTTGCCTGTACTCAACTATCGTTTCACCCAGCGCCCACCTGGGCTATGTAAAAGGAGTCCCCATGGCAGACGAAGTACTTCGCGAACGACGCGGTCACGTTGAACTACTAACAATCAACCGACCTGAAGCGCGTAACGCAATGAACCGTGCAGCAGCAATTGCACTTTCGACCGCACTCGACGAGTGCGAAACCGACAACGACGTATGGGTTGTTGTTATCACTGGTGCTGGCGACAAAGCATTCTCTGCGGGCATGGACCTAAAGGCATTCGCAACTGGTGAGTTCCCGAGCACCGACAAGGGATTTGGTGGCATTACTAACCGCAAGTTCCCTAAGCCACTCATTGCTGCCGTTAACGGATCAGCACTCGCTGGTGGATTCGAAATGATGATTGCGTGCGACATGGTGATTGCAGCTGACCACGCAATGTTCGGAATCCCTGAAGCCAAGCGTGGACTCGTGGCTGGTGCTGGTGGACTTATTCGTCTTCCTAAGCGCGTACCAATGGCGATTGCGTTAGAGATGGCACTCACTGGTGACCCAATTGACGCAACTCGTGCGTACGCACTTGGTCTCGTGAACAAAGTTGTTCCTGGTGCACAAGTACTCGACGAAGCTCTCGCACTCGCTGAGCGCATTGCCACGTCAGCGCCACTTGCGGTTCGTGTTTCAAAGGACGTAATGAAGCGTGCGGTTGAAGTGTCAGACGATGATGGTTGGCCAATCAACAATGATGCCTTTGGCATCATCATGCAGAGTTCTGACGCTATGGAAGGCGCCATTGCCTTCGCTGAAAAGCGCGCACCAAACTGGCAGGGTAAGTAACTACTAGTTACGAGGATCAATAGGAGTTAATACTCCTACTGCGCTCTCAATCACTTCAGCAGCATCAAGACATACATCCTCTCGGAACATGTCACCCATTACTTGCACGCCAGTCGGTAGTCCGTTCGCAACGCCCGTTGCGACGCACGCAGCTGGAAGCCCGAGCAAGTTTGCTGGCAACACGAAGCGGTACATCTCAATGACCTGCATTGCAGACTCGGTGTCTTTGGTGTCGAAGTTATGTTCGAAAGGTGGCTGTGTCCACACTGGTCCAACAATGAGTGGATACTGCGACATGAACATGCGCCACGTTTTTGCAATCGTGTGTCGACTGTTGTGCATTCGGTGAAGGTCAGCTGGTGTCATTGGTGGAAAGTCAACACCCGTGAGGTCTAAGAACCTCATGCCACCCTCACCAATTGCGCCTTTGTACATTTCATAGTTCTGCTCTGAGTTCTGCATCATGAGTTCAGCCCAGTTGAAATACGCATCAAACAACATTGGAATTTCAATTTCTTCCACTTCGTATCCAGCAGCACTTAGTGCACGACCCGCAATGCGAACACCTTCTGCAATGTCTGGGTGAGTAGAACCACCAATTGGTTCTGGCACCAAGGCCACGCGCTTAGGAACTGGAGTCCCCTTAAGCGGTGCAGAGAGTGAAATTGGATCGTTCGGGTGTGCACCCATCACCGCTTCGAGTCCGGTGCGAACGTCATCAATGGTTCGAGCCAGAACACCATCAACCAACATGATCTGCGCATTGAGATTCATTGGATATGGGTCAGATGGGTTACCACCAGGAACTCGTCCTCTGGAAGGCTTGATTGAAGCAATGCCGCACGCGTAGGCGGGGTTTCTAAGTGATCCACCAATGTCATTACCTAGACCAATTGGACTCATTCCAGATGAAATTGCCGCCGCTTCTCCACCAGAAGATCCAGCCGCAGTGACGCCGTGTCGCCACGGGTTGTGCGTGTCACCATGAAGTGCCGATTGGGTATTGATGCGTAGCCCGAGGTCTGGCATGTTGGTGTGGCCAAGCGCCACGCCACCAGCTTGCAACATGCGTTCAACAGCTGGAGCGTTACCAGTGACGACGTTGTCTTTGAGTGCGACTGATCCGTGGGTTGTTGCGTGTCCCGCTAAGTCGAGGTTGACCTTAACGGTAAAAGGAACACCGTGAAGTGGTCCAAGTGGCGCACCTCTCTTCTGCGCAGCGTCTGCAGCGTCTGCATTGCGGCGAACTTCGTCAGGGTGAATTTCTACAATTGCGTTAACTGATGTATTGATCTCCTCAATTCGACCAAGATGCGATTCAATAACGTCACGAGATGTTGTCTCACCACTCTTAATTTTCTTCGCGAGTGATGTTGCTGATTCTTGCCAAAGTTCTTTAGACATGATTTCTCCCCAAACGTTTCTAAGCGCAGTTTGTCACAAATGACGTCAGAGTTTTAGTGCAAATGGAATATGACCGCTGAAGTAACCGCCGCACTCACAACCACGACGGGAAACGGCATCTTGGCGAACAACGCAGCCAGCGCCACCGCTATTCCAGCTAGACGGTGATCAATAACAATGTGCGTCTTTACGACAACGCCCTGCGCCACGATTAATGCACTGAGCAAAGAAATTGGGATTAGCGCATTAATGCGCTGCAGTCTCGGGTGAGACAGCCATGCTTCTGGAATGTAGTGACCGAGCAATTTAATTGCGAAACAAAAAACACTTGTTCCAAGTAACACTGTCCACATCATTGACTGACTCATGATTCACGCCATCCAAACGAAATAGCTACGAGTACCGACATAATGATTGGCAGTCCCGCAGGTAGCCATGAAGTAACGAGTAGCGCAAAGATCATTGATGCGATTGCAACTACGCGCAAGAAATTTGTTTGCAGTCGTGGCCACAAGAGCCCGAGGTATGCAGCTGGTACCGCAGCGTCGAGTCCCCATGACGCCGGGTCACCGAGTGCCTTGGCTCCAAGCGCACCGAGCAACGTGAATATGTTCCAGAAAATAAATACGCCAAGTCCCGTTAACCAGAACCCTGTTCGCATTGCGTCAGTGCCTCGTGGGGTTTGCGCAAGTGCAACGCCAGTTGACTCATCAATAGTGACGTGGGCTGCTGCAATCTTCTTTAGACCTCGCACCTTAAGTAGAGGTGACATCTGCATTCCATAGAGTGCGTTCCTGGTGCTGAGCAACGTCGCTGCTGCAATGGCGCTAAGCCCCGCACCCCCGGCACCGACAACGCCAACTGCGGCGAACTGGCAGGCGCCAGTGAACGTCAGC
>CAIKVF010000067.1 GCA_903830745.1 uncultured Actinomycetes bacterium
ACCTACGAGTGCTTCACGGCCGTAGCCCATTTGCAATGGATCGGTGATTGCAACAATTTGCATAACACCAGAGTCTTTGAGTCGCTGTACGCGACGTCGTACTGCAGCTTCAGAGAGTCCAACGTCTTCGGCGATTGCTCCATATGCTCTTCGACCATCACGCTGCAGGTGGGCAATAATTTGACGGTCAACCATGTCAAGCGCGCTGGTGGTGGAGATGAGCTCTAGGTTCGCTATCTCTGCGTTCTTTTGCTGCTGTTGATTTGGTTTGGCTGACATTGGGTATCACCTAGTTTCGGGACTAAAGCCCTCAACTGCGGATAAGGACAGTATAGCGGGCTTTCGCGCCGATATGAGTCGTCAAATGCCCCCCTGGGGACTAATTACAACATCCAGTGTTTGCATGGGGTTTGGCTATCTGGCAGAGTGGAGGAACATACATAGTTCTAAGAAGCAAGGGGATAGGCAATGCGTCGTTTAGCGAACTTTATTAACGGGGAATTTGTAGCACCAAAGAGCGGGAAGTACGTCGAACTTATTAGCCCCGTCACATCGCAGCCTTTCGCCGAGATGCCTGTTTCAGATGCCGCTGATGTTGACGCGGCCCTCGAGTCAGCCAGTGTTGCATTCCAGTCATGGAAGCGCACAACTCCTTCTGAGCGCAGCTTGATGCTTTTAAAATTGGCTGACATCTTGGAAGCGAACGCTGAACAGCTCGTGGCTGTTGAGGCAGAGAACTGCGGAAAAATTATTGCCGTAACACTGAGCGATGAAATTCCACCAATGATTGATCAAATCAGATTCTTTGCGAGTGCTGCTCGACTTCTCGAAGGTCGTTCAGCGGGCGAGTACATGGCAGGAATGACAAGTTACGTTCGTCGTGAGCCAGTGGGAGTGTGCGCTGCAGTAACGCCTTGGAACTATCCGCTGATGATGGCTGTTTGGAAGTGGGCGCCTGCGCTTGCTGCTGGGAACACAATGGTTCTAAAGCCAAGTGACACAACACCTGCTTCAACCCTTCTCATGGCAGAACTCATGGCACAAGTGTTGCCACCGGGAGTTCTCAACATTGTTTGTGGAGACCGCAACACAGGTCGACTTCTTGCAGAACACCACATTCCAGCAATGGTTTCAATTACTGGATCAGTTGGAGCGGGTATGCAAGTCGCAGAGTCTGCTTCAAAGACACTTAAGCGCGTCCACCTAGAACTTGGTGGAAAGGCTCCAGTAATTGTTTTTGATGATGCTGACATCGCAAACGCCGCAGAAAACATCGCTATTGCTGGGTACTTCAACTCAGGACAAGACTGCACCGCAGCCACACGTGTACTAGTTGCCCCTAAAGCATATGGAAACTTTGTTGACGCAATTGCCGAGCAAGCAAAGAACATGGTCATTGGTGCGCCTGAAAACGAAGACGCATTCCTTGGGCCAGTAAACAACATCAATCAGTTCGAGCGAGTTACTGGCTTCATTGGCAGAGCTCCAAAGCACGCGAGTATTGCTGCAGGTGGTGTGCGAGTTGGTGACGTTGGCTACTTCATTTCCCCGACTGTCGTTGCTGACATGCAGCAAAGTGACGAAATGATTCAGAACGAAATCTTTGGACCAGTAATCACTGTTCAAAAGTTCAGTGATGAAGCTGAGGCACTCAAGTGGGCCAATGGGGTTGACTACGGACTTGCCTCGTCGGTGTGGACGCAAGATCACGGTCGTGCCATGCGCTTTACTCGCGACCTGGACTTTGGATGCGTGTGGGTAAACACACACATTCCAATGGTTGCTGAAATGCCACATGGTGGTTTCAAGAAGTCTGGTTACGGTAAGGACCTTTCGGTGTATGGATTTGAGGATTACACCCGCATCAAGCATGTAATGCACAATCTGCAGGACTAAGTAACAGTTCACAAACGAAAAGGTTGGACAATGTCAAACCAAGAAGTTGAAGGTCCATTTGGTGCTCCGGTGCCAGAATCCCAAGAGCATGCAGAACTACGTCATGAAGAATTAAGTCTCTTTGACTCAACGGCGGTTGCCGTCTCATCTGTAGCGCCAGCGTATTCAATTGCGTCAACGCTTTCAGCGGTATTTCTGATTGCCGGGGTGGGGCTCGCTGGTCCAGCAGTTCTCATTGTTTCATTCATCCCAGTGATGTTTATTGCGCTTTCGTATTTTCACCTGAACCGTAAAAACCCAAACTGTGGTGCTAGTTATTCGTGGCTCAGCCAAGTTATGCATCCAACGGTTGGTTGGTTTAACGGCTGGGTTCAGATTTGGACCTCGGTGCTCTTTTGCACCACGGCGCCACTACTTGCTGGTGGCTACACATTGCAGTTCCTACACTCTGCATTCAATCTTGTTGACGTGAGCACGATTGACAATACGAAGGCTGTTGCACTCGTGGCATCAATTTGGTTAGCACTGGTAACCATTATTTGCATCTACGGCATTAGGTGGACAACAAATGCTCAGTGGGTCATGGTCATCATTGAATACATCTGCGTTGCTGGTTTTTCAATCGGTGGAATTATAAAAGTCATAATTTCGCACCCTGTGAACTCGATCAACTTTTCACTGAGTTGGCTAAACCCATTTAACATTCACGGCTACAGCGCGCTCGCGAGCGGTCTCGCACTCGGTGTGTTCTACTTCTGGGGCTGGGACACAAGCGTGAACTTAAACGAGGAATCAAAGGATGGCGCACGACTACCAGGTAAAGCTGGGCTTATTTCCATGTGGTTACTTCTTGGAATTTTTGTTTTAAATACGGTTGCGGTGCAGATGCTGCTTGGTCCCAAAGCAGTCGGCGCACAAGATGTATCGGTTCTATTTTATTTTGGTCAACAATTGTTTGGTAAGTGGGCTAGTTACTTGATGATTTTTGCAGTTCTCACGTCAACGGTTGCAACTACGCAGACAACGGTTCTTCCAGCTGCGCGAATTACATTTTCCATGGCACGTGATGGTGTTTGGCCAAAGATCTTTGGTCGAATCCATCCAAAGTTTCAGACGCCTGCAATTGGAACATTGGTTGTAGCGCTACTGAGTTTTGCTGGAATTGTTCTCACCACATTCTCAAGTTCGAGCTCAAACGTCTTTAACAATCTGGTTGACAACATTGGCGTACTTGTTGCCTTCTACTACGGCTTTACAGGAATTGCGTGTGCGTGGGCTTTTAGAAAGACACTTGGGCAAAATTTCAGGTCAAATGTCACTATGGTCTACCTTCCGTTCATTGGAGGGGTTTCACTACTCTTTGTTTGCTACCAGGTGATGATTAGTGGTGGGTCAACTGCGTTACCTGACATTATTGTTTTGGCTTCAGGAATTCCATTTCTATTGTTCACAATGTTTAAAACACGTGGAAAAACAAACTTCTTTAAGCAACCTCGTGTTGCGTACGACACAATCGATTAATGACTAGAAAGGATGATCAAGAATGATCATCGGCGTTCCAAAGGAAATTAAGAAGGATGAAGGTCGTGTTGCTGTGACTCCAGAGGGGGCACTCGCATTTGCAAAAGCCGGCCACGAAGTACTCATAGAAAAGAGTGCGGGGAGTGGATCTGGCATTACCGACGAGCAGTACATCGCAGCTGGTGCCAAAATCATTGACTCTGCTGACGAGGTATGGGCGTCTTCTGACATGGTCATGAAGGTGAAAGAACCAGTTGCTGCTGAATATCACCGACTTAGTCTTCGCAAAAACCAGGTTCTCTTCACATACCTTCACCTCGCATCAGGTCGCGAGTGCACTGAGGCTCTTCTAAAAGCAGGCAACGTTGCAATTGCGTATGAAACCGTGCGCCTCCCAGATAATGCGCTGCCACTTCTTCGTCCTATGAGTGAAGTTGCTGGTCGCATGGCGCCAATGGTCGCTACTCATCACTTGATGGCCCCACACGGTGGAAGTGGAAAGTTAATTAGTGGGGTTAACGGGGTTGAGCCTGCAAACGTTGTTGTCATTGGTGCAGGAATTTCAGGCTTCGAGTCAACGCTCATCGCTCACGGCATGCAAGCGAACGTTACCGTTCTCGACCGCGACCCAGCTCGTCTTGATTATGTGAATACGTATTTCAAGGGGGAAGTCAAAACAGTTCTCTCTGATGCAGCGTCACTAGATGCGGCCTGCCTTGAGGCGGACATAGTTATTGGGGCAGTGCTCGTTGTAGGAGCAAAGGCTCCAAAACTCGTAAGCAATGAACTGATTTCTCGAATGAAAAAGGGATCTGTGCTTGTCGACATCGCAGTTGATCAAGGTGGTTGCTTTGAAGCAACACATGCAACGACGCACTCAGAGCCAACCTTTAAGGTTGGCGACTGCATTCTCTACTGTGTAGCCAACATGCCTGGTGCGGTTCCGTACACATCAACGTACGCACTCGTGCACGCAACGCTTCCGTATGCGCTCAACCTTGCAAACAATGGGTGGAAGTCTGCGGTCATGAGCGATGACGCACTCGCAGAAGGTGTGAACATTGTTAGCGGGAAGATCACCTACGAGTCAGTTGCTGAAGCGCTAGGTCTTGCCTACACACCACTTAGCGAACTTCTGTAACTAGTTCTTTAAGTACGGGCAGTGGCGACATCCACTAGAGCAACATGTCCCTCGAGCAATATGAGCGTTCACCGTGAGCACAGTGAGTCCTGAAGAAGGATCGATGTACGAATCACGCCCAGCCGTTACTGCTTGCTCGTGGGCGGCAATAATCGTGTCGTAGTCAGGACGTGACGGCGAGAGTCGAGATGGGTGAGGGCGCTGAGTCATTACGAAATACTCAAGATAACTTTCCCGAATTTTCCGCGTTCTGAGAAGAAGTCGTACGCGGCCCCAGCATCTTCAAGGGAATACGTTTTGTTGACGTGTACTTTTAGCTCACCATTTTGCCAAAGTGGGAGCAGCACTTGATTAACGTGAGCAATCACTTCTGCCTTTTCTTCACGCGACCTAGCGCGAAGCGTTGAACCAGTAAGGGTTGCTCTTGTTCCCATGAAATTAAGAAGGTTGAGCTCTGCTGTACTGCCTCCGCCACCTACTCCAATAACAACAATTCGTGCATGTGGTGCAAGTACGTGTTGGGCAGCATTTAAATGTGCGGCTCCAACTAATTCAAGAACTACATTCACTCGTTCAATGGAAGCGACTTCTTCAATCGTGATTGTCTGCGAAGCGCCTAGTTTTTTTAGCTGCT
>CAIKVF010000068.1 GCA_903830745.1 uncultured Actinomycetes bacterium
AACACAAGGTGTTTTTGAACCATGAGGCATTGTGTAGTGCGGTCCGTGCCAAACATCGGCATTTTTTGCAGCTCCACTTGATCCAAGCAGTAATGCTTCGTAGGCAAGTCGCTGAACTCGGTTATCAGGGACAACTGGTGAAAGCATTGCGCTTGAAAGTTTTGACCAGCGCTGCACGTCGTGCTTTCTCGTTACGAGGGTGGTTTCGACACCTTCTTCTGGGAGACGTCTTGCAATTTCTGCAATGTAGCGACCCACTCCCGCAATCTTTTGCGGAACTGCAGAGACATCGAGAGCTACTTTCATGCCCAACCCGCTAAATGATCAAGGGCACAGTTCTTCCACGTGAACTCAGAGACAGATTGTTTTCTTTTTTCGTCATGTTCGTCGAGCGCAAGCGCACGAACAAGTCCATCTGCAATTGATTCTTCGCTGAGTGGATCAACGAGGACAACGTTTGAATTGCTATTGACACTTGGTGTTGTCGAACTTACGACCACTCGTGCACCGGCGTTTAGCGCCTCAATTGGTGAAAGTCCCCAACCTTCGGCGCGTGGAACGTAGGCAAAAACTGTGCAGTCGCGGTAGAGGCCCTTCAGTATGTTCCAGTCAACCAGCCCAACTACGACTGCGTCTTGCGTAGATACCTCTCCCCAGCCCTTTGACCCGGCGATTACAAGGGGTCCGAGCTCTGGTGATGTGGCGCGAGCACGGCGATGCGCAGCAATCAGCGATGCAAGATTCTTCCTAGGTTCACGCGTACCCGCATAAAACGTAAACGGTCCTGAAACTCCGTGTTGTGAAAGTAGTTGGCGCACTTGTTCGCTGCTTGCAGGTGTTACTGATTCATCATCAACACCAAGGCGGATTGGAAAAATCCTTGATGCCTCAAAACCCTCGACAACGAGTCGCTCTTTTAGACCGGGTGATGACGTGAAGATTCGTATGTTTTTCTTTTGTGCAAGAAGTTCTAGGCGATGTTCGTGAAAGGCAATGCCTGCACTCGTAGTTGCACTTGGTTCATCACGCCAGAGCAAATCGTGCATGGCAACAGAATGAACCGCATTAGTTCCCCCAGCAAAGGGGCCCGCCATTGAAGTTCCATGCACCACGCTGGCATTCTTTGGAACGCCTAAAGCTACGTTTGGCCACGAACGAGTGAGTAGCGAAACACCGAGCGGTGCTTTTGATACTGAACTGAGGTGCAGCCCACTTGGAACTTTTCCTCGTGGCGCAATACCTACAATTTCGTCGCTGCTGACCTGGCTTAGTCCATGAAGTAGTCCGCGAACATACGTGCCTATGCCTCCTGGTTGATCACGGTACAGCTGATCAATTGAGATCGCAATCGTTCGCTTCATGCTTTGCTGACTCACGAACCAAGGGCTCGCTTACGCATTTCGCTTGTCCACTGTGGCCACAGTTCAACAGCCCACGGGCCAAACTCAACAGTGCTCGTTGCAACGACGGCAATCTTTTCTCGCAGGTTCATAAGCATTAGTGCACCACTTTTACCAAAGTGACCGAAACTGTCTTCTGGCCAGTCACCCATCCAATGTTCTTTAGTTCCTCGCACCTCAGGACCAAGTCCCCATGGGCATGGCGAGAAACTTCCAAAGCCTGGAACAATGCCGTCGAGTTGCGGGGCGTAAGGGGTAATAAGTCGATTGCGAGATGATTCAGAGATTCCTTGTGCAAGCAACCAAGCTTTTGCGAAAGTTACTAAGTCTTCTGTTGAGCCAGTTACGCCGTCAGATGGTCGACCTTGCAGACTTGTGCTGTTCATTCCTAGACCTTCAAAAACTCGCAGTCGCAGCCAGTTAGCTGGATCGTGGTCTTCAATAACTTCTTTCACAGCAGTATTTACTGCAACGTTTGAATAAATTCTCTTTTTACCAACTTGGGTAGTGGGGTCGCCTTCTTCGAGGCCAAGTCCACTTGAGTGCGAGAGCATGTTCGAAATGAATGACCCTACGGGGCCAGCGTGTGTGGATGGCTTGCAAGATTCCCAGTCGAACTCAACGCCGAAGGCATATGAGACCGCGAGCTTTGAAACTGAAGCCCACGGGCGGACTTCGCTCAGGTCGCCAATCTCGACCGCACGGTGCATTGCTGTGCCGTCAAGGCGAAATGCCACCGCTGCTGGGGCCCCTGGCCACCCTGTAACTAACGAATTATTGCTCACAACACTCAATCCTACCCAAGCGCCCCTAAGGTTTCGAGAGTGATATCTGTTCTCAGCGGTGGCGTAGGCGCCGCACGACTCTTACGAGCATTACGTGGCACCCTCGAGGCCAAGGATTTAACTGCCATTGTCAACGTCGGTGACGACCTCGTTCTGCACGGTCTCAGCATCTGCCCAGATCTTGACACCATTAGCTACACACTCAGTGGTCTCAACAACGAAGAACTCGGATGGGGACTTAAGGGTGAGACGTGGCGCGTGATGAAAGAGCTCGGTGAGCTCGGAGGAGAATCATG
>CAIKVF010000069.1 GCA_903830745.1 uncultured Actinomycetes bacterium
AATTAGACGCACCTGTACGGTACCTGCGGCTTCAACAACGAGGTAGCTCCACCTGTCTACGGAAGAGAACACTGGCGGAAGACCAAGGCGGCCGCGGTGCTCAACAATGACTGTTCTAGAGGGGCCAGGAGAAGCACACATGCCACGATCGAGAAAGGCGAGTGCTGGACGTGGCGCGCCACCAACAATCGCCCCAGCACCAGATCGTTCACCGACGCGACGGGCATATTCAACAGCGTCGACGCCGTCCACCACGGTCGCTGCGAGCGGCTCGCTCAGTTCTGGTGCGTGAATGCTTCTGGACGTGTGGTCAAAGCGTCGGCGAACAATAAGGCCAGCAATGCCAATGACAACTGCTTCTAGAAGAATGATGAGCAATAAGTTAATAATCAGGTCACTCCAAAAATTCTGTGCATGCGGGTGACTGATATGTAGCGCGATGTGAATCTTGTGCGCGGTGAGGTGGTCAAAGACTTTGACGATACCGCTTGAAAGGTCGTAGAGCACCATAGCGACGATTGGTAACCACACCCATGGCCCTAGACGGCGATACAAGACTCGTGATGTTACAAATCGGTTGAGCGCGAGAGGGTCTTCAAGTCGGTCAGCGTCAGAACGATCATCTGAGTCCGCACGGCTGAGGTCGATGTGACTTGTGCCCGCCGCTACGGCGAGGTCACGTACGCCATCAGCGGTTGCGATGTTGAGCATGAGATCACTCGCAAGCTGGATGCCCATTGTTTCGAGTTCTAACTGGGCACGGTCGCTTTCTCGTAGTTCGATGTCATTAGATCCGGGCAGGACAAAGAACTGGTGACCTTCGAGTGACGTGTAGGCGGTGATGGCATTTCGAAGTTCTGGAAGTGCGTGAAATGTTGCATCAATGAATTTTGCGAGGTCCGCGGTTGAGTCTGGATGGAAAAAGTTGCCCGCAACCACGACAACGGCTGCGTCGTCAATATCGCCCAAAAGGTCGATAAATTCCCTTACCGGCCGGCTCTTTGCATCCGTTCTAGGCGAAAGCGACAGGTCGCTCACCACATAGACGTGATGTCCGTACGGAATCGGTAGCGTTAATCGTTCAGTCGCTCCCACCCATCTATTCTCGCAGACATTGACTGACCTGTGACCCTTAGGCTGAAACCTACGTATGACAAGTGATTACACCCGAGAAAACTGGCATTGGCGACAAGGACCACTCAGTCCACGACCATCGGTGATTTTTGACATCGATGGCGTACTGGCTGACGCTGCAGGACGACAACACTTTCTCGATTGGGGTGACTGGAAGAGTTTCTTCGACGCTTGCGGCGATGATCCAATCATTGAAGAGATTGAACGACTGCTTCACCTGCTCGATAAGGATCTTTCAATCATTCTTCTTACTGGTCGACCACGTCGAGTGCAGCCTCACACTGTTGCGTGGCTAGAACGCTACGGACTTCGTTGGGACCTTCTCATCATGCGAGAGTACGGAGACTATTCCGGTGTTGATCACTTCAAGCGCGGAGCACTGCATGATCTTGTTGGTCAGGGTTACGACATCCGCTTAGCGCTTGACGATGATCCAAAGAACCACGCAATGTACGTAAGCGAGGGAGTGCCCTGTGTTTACATTCACTCCGGGTACTACTTGTAACTAGTTTTTAAGCCAGCTAAGAACTTCACTAGCGGCGCGTCTACCTGAACCAATGCTGGCGGGGATGCCAACGCCGTCGTATGCATTTCCACAAAGAGCAATTCTTGCGTCATTGGCATTTTGCTTGGCATCAGCAGAAACTTCAGCGTGACCAACGTAGTACTGCGGAAGTCCCTGGGGCCAGCGCTGCACTAATGACTCCAGTGGCGACGTGAATTTTTTCAGCAAGAATCCAAGTTCACTTGCTACTCGCTCTTTGAGCTCGTCGTCACTCAGCCCCGCCCAGCGTTCATCATCAATTCGTCCCACGTGCGCACGAAGCACAACGTCATCTGGACGCTGCAGTCGACTCCACTTGCGATCGAGAAATGTAATTGCGGTGACCATGAGTGAGTCGTCACCGCTCCACGGGGTTCCAAGTGGCACAAGTACTCCAGTGCCATGCTCTGGGAGTTCAATGTTCGAAGTCGCCACACTGAACGTCACCATTGCGGCACCAGCACTCTTGATCTGGGCAAGGGGTGCAAACGGTTCATTCAGCTTGTGCATCAACTCAAATACTGCAGGTGCAGGGGTGGCGAGAATGACGGCGTTAGCGGTGGTAGTGGTGTGGTCAGTATCAACTTCCCAGGCGTACGGGCTCGATGGCGTTGAGCGAAGTGCAGTAACCGCCACACCCTTCCTGATGACAACGCCTCGTTCGATCAACTTTTGTGCGAGTTTTTCTGGCAGCGAGCCAACACCTTCTTTAAGTGAATTAAATACCGGGCCTTCGCCAACCGCAACAGGTGAACGAAGTGCTTTCATTATGGATCCGCCCTTTTTGGCGGCCTCAAACAATGCAGGGAAAACAGTCTTTGCAGAGAGTTCATCAATGCGACCAGCTTGAATGCCACCAATCATTGGCTCAACGAATTGGTACGCAATTTCTTTACCGAGTTTGGTGCGAACTATTTCACCAATTGAAATGTCGTCGTGTACTTTCAGCGACTTGGCAAACAGCTCGTCTCTACGTGCGCAAAGTTTTGCCCTAAGCGA
>CAIKVF010000070.1 GCA_903830745.1 uncultured Actinomycetes bacterium
CCCATGTAGTTGCTGAAATGTATTCACCATACCTAGGAAGCTGTGCGCCCTCTACGACGCGGAAACTTGTGCGACGAACTAACCACTGAAGGTCGCGGTCAATGTTGAGTTCATCCCAGTCATCAGTCGCAACGTTCTGCAAGATTCGAGCTACGGCGTCTGGTCGCATGAGGCCGTTACCACCAGTGTCTCCGAGTCGAACTCGAGTTTTCTGAGTAAATCTGCGTCCTTGCTCTGGAGGTGGGACGAACTCAATCACGTATCTAAATTAACCACCAAATCCAACGATTATTCACGAATTGGACTACATTTCTAAAAGGAATTAACGGGGGTGAAATGACAACGGTTTCTCTTGTGCTTCGCGGTGGAAAAGTACGCACGCCGCAGGGTTTCAGTGAAGCTGTTGCCGTAGAAGACGGCAACGTTGTCCGCACCGGAACCAATGAAGAAATTTCCGAATTCATTGGTCCAATGACTCGTGTCATTGACTTAAAGGGTCGTCTCGCTATCCCCGCCTTCGGAGACTCACACATCCACGCAATCTCTGGTGGGCTTGAAAGTCTTCGCTGCAACCTTCTAGGAGTTCGAACTCGCCAAGGTTGTCTTGATCAAATTGCAAGTTACGCCAAAACACTCGGACCTGATGAATGGGTGCTTGGTGGTGGATGGGCAATGGAATGCTTCCCCGGTGGCGTGCCAACAGCTGAAGACCTCGACTCAGTAACTGGTGGGCGACCAGCTTTCTTTCCAAACAAAGATCATCACTCAGCCTGGGTCAACACATTGGCACTCGAGAGAGCACGTGTAACAAAAGACACGCTTGATCCCTTTGCTGGTCGCATCGAAAGAGATGCTGTTGGTAATCCAACTGGAGCTCTTCACGACAGCGCTATGAGCCTCGTAGCTGACATTATGCCTGCAGCATCTTCGCAAGAGCTCGCAGACGGCCTTCGCGCTGCACTTAAGAAACTGCACAGTCACGGCATCACCCACTGGCAAGACGCCTGCATTGGTTCTGCAGGCGAACTTGGAATCTCTGACACCTACAACGCCTACGTACAAGCCGAGCGTGAAGGCTGGCTGACTGGGCGAGTTCGCGGTGCACTGTGGTGGGACCGCTCCAAAGGAATCGAACAACTCGATTACTTCCAGTCTCGTCGAGAAACTGCGGGCAATGGCAACTTCCGTGCCACAAGTATCAAGATGATGGTCGACGGCGTGTGTGAAACATTTACTGCAGCTATGACGTCTGCTTACCTGGGTGAACCCGGACACAATGGCACACACAAGGGAGACCTCTTCATTGAACCAGATCAGCTCAATGATGCAGTGAGCATTCTTGACAATGACGGCTTCCAGGTGCACTTTCACGCAATTGGCGACCGCGCAGTTGCAACTGCACTCGATGCCATTGAAGGTCTCGGGTCATCTCGCTGGGGGAAAAATCGACACCACATTGCTCACCTTCAGTTCGTTGCCCCTAGCGACATTGAGCGCTTCAACAAAATTGGAGCAATTGCC
>CAIKVF010000071.1 GCA_903830745.1 uncultured Actinomycetes bacterium
CCGTTAACGCCAAGTGCCTTAACGGCAACCTTGACTTCATCGAGCTTGAATGGCTTTACAACTGCAGTAACTAATTTCATGATTGATCCTTACTTGTTGTCCGAGTGAGTGTGACTTGGTGTGAGCACAGGCTCACCGAATGTTGGGTCTGGGAATGCCTCTTCATCGTGGATTGCGAGGTCACCAATAGCCAGTGTTTCTTCAGATTCACGAAGACCTCCAACTAGGAACTTAACCAGGTAGAAGATCACTGTGGTGCCAACTGCGGTGTAACCAATGACCCAAAGTGCTGCCAAGAACTGTTCCCAGAGTTGGTGGAATGAGTGGGTGTAGAACCATCCACCAACTGAGAACCCGCCTGGACTCTTGTAGTTTGAGCCAGATACGCCGTAGACCGACATGCTTGGATCTGCAACAAGACCAATCATGAGCCCACCAATAAGACCAGCGATTCCGTGGGTGTAAATAACACCCATTGCGTCGTCAACCTTTGAGAATGGACGGATGCGCGATAGGTAGTTCCATGAAACCCACACAACTGACGAAGAAACAAGTCCGACAATCATTGCGCCGGTTCCATTTACGAATCCAGCGCTTGGGGTAATTGCAACGAGACCACAGAGCATTCCGTTGATAACTCCAAGGAACGTTGGCTTCTTCTGACGTGAGAAACACATGTCCATGATGAGCCAGGTGAGTACTCCAACTGCAGTTGCTACGTTCGTGTTGAGAACTGCACTAGCTGCATCAGCTCCCGCGTAGAACGTTGCACCACCATTGAATCCGTTCCATCCAAGCCACAAGAACCCAGCTCCAACGGCAACCATCATTAGGTTGCTCGGGAATGCGTTCTCACGGTCTTGCCAGCGACGTGGTCCAACAATTGCGGCTCCAACGAATGCAGCAATACCTGCACTCAAGTGAATGATGTATCCACCAGCAAAGTCAACCGCACCCTTTTGTGCGAAGAATCCGCCACCCCACATCAGTGCTGCATTAATGCAGTACACCATGGTGATCCAGAGAGGAACAATCAACAACCACGCCTTGAACTTGAGTCGACCAACAAGACCACCAAGGAACAACAGTGGTGTAATTGCGGCGAATACAAATTGGAAGTACGCAAGTGTCGCTGTTGGGAAGTGGAACGGAATAAGTGTGTTCGCACCTGAAACAGCTTGTCCTTGTTCAGCACCTGATGTTGAAAGTGGCGTGAAGTGTCCTACGAACCCACTCCAGAACGATCCATCAGGACCGAAGTGTGAAAGTTGTCCGAAGGCCATGTTGTAACCCCAGAGCATCCACACCACGAGTGTGATGGAGAAGCCGGTGAACACCATCAGCATGGTGTTCACGATCCACTTCTTTCTAACTAGTCCTCCGTAGAGAACAGCAAGTCCTGGAAGGCTCATTAGACCAACCAAGGTTGCAGAAATAAGTTGCCAGGTGTTGTCGGCTGGGTTTAACCAGCTTGGATACGGAATTATGGTCGTTGCAGCTAACACGTCCACTCCTTAATTACTAGGAGAGGGCGACGCTGACCTCAGGTTTCTTGACAACAGTCTGCCAAGCGTGAGTTTCTACTTCGTTAGCAGTGTGTTTCAGAAGTATTAACTCCTGAAAATTACTTACAATCCGAGAG
The DNA here is from genome assembly GCA_903830745.1 of uncultured Actinomycetes bacterium. Taxonomy (GTDB): domain Bacteria; phylum Actinomycetota; class Acidimicrobiia; order Acidimicrobiales; family RAAP-2; genus RAAP-2. The sequence continues at coordinate 1,643 of CAIKVF010000071.1, forward strand.
ACTTCTCGAAAACCTGAGAAATGTCCATGACGGAGACTTCATCACCCTTACCGTTGGCCTTAACCGCATCATCAATCATGATCATGCAGAACGGGCATGCCGTAGAAACAATGTCGGCACCGGTGTCTAGAGCTTCATTGGTGCGTTCCATGTTGACGCGCTTTCCAATGTTTTCTTCCATCCACATACGTGCTCCACCAGCACCACAGCAGAATCCCTTTTCGCGACAGCGTCCCATTTCAACTTGCTTCACACCAGGGATGGCATCGAGCACGTTACGTGGCTCATCAAAGACACGGTTGTGTCGACCGAGGTAGCAAGGGTCGTGGTAAGTAACGGTTCCTGTGTACGCAACACCAGGCACAAGCTTGCCAATAGCAACAAGGTGGCTGAGCAGTTCTGCGTGGTGAATCATTTCGTAGTCACCACCAAGACCTGGGTATTCGTTCTTCATGGTGTTAAAGCAGTGAGGGCAACTTGCAACAATCTTCTTGGCACCAACTTCGTTGAGGGTTGCAATGTTGGACTTAGCCATTTCTTGGAACAGGTACTCGTTACCCATACGTCGCGCTGGGTCACCGGTGCACGATTCACGTGGGCCAAGAATTCCAAACGTTACGCCAGCACGGTGCAGCATTCGTGCGGTTGAAACAATCTGCTTGCGACCACGCTCGTCGAGCGATCCAGCACATCCAACCCAGTAGAGGTATTCAATGTCTGCCGGAATTGGACCGTCGATGATTGGAACTTCGAAGTCGAGTTCAGCTAACCAGTCGGTGCGCTTAGAAGCACCAAGGCCCCACGGGTCACCCTGGTTTTCCATGTTGCGAAGTAGTAGTCCGGCTTCTGTTGGGAAGCGAGATTCCATCAGTACTTCGTAACGGCGCATGTCAATAATTGCGTCAACGTGCTCAATGTCTACTGGGCACTGTTCAACACACGCACCACATGTTGTGCACGACCAGAGAACGTCTGGGTCAATTGTTGTAGGAACGAGAGTTGCAACGTCGCCGCCGCCTTCTCCAGAAAGAAGTCGGTCAGCTGAGGCGAACATGTTTTCACGAAGTCCCATGATGAGAAGCTTCGGGCTAAGAGGCTTGCCGGTTGTCCACGCTGGGCACACTGACTGACAACGACCACACTCGGTGCAAGTTGAGAAGTCGAGCATCTGCTTCCAGGTGAAGTCCTCCATTTTGCCAACACCGAACACGGTGTCTTCGGTGACATTTTCCATGTCCATGTCTGGTGTCTTGTCGAGACCACCAAGTGCACGTGGGCGACGTGAAACTCCAATGTTGATTGGAGCAAGGAAAATGTGGAGGTGCTTGGAGTATGAAACGAACACCATGAACCCAGCAATAACTCCAACGTTCGCGAGAAGGAACACAGCTTCAATCACGCTGTTAACGCCAGCACCAAGTGGCGCTAGCCAGGTAGCAACCATCTGAGACGCAAAGGCCCAAGGAGAGGCCATGAGTTGATTCGACACAACATCTGTCGGGCTCGCAAGTCCAGCGCCAACGGTGCGAGGGAATGGGAAGTGTCCGGCGTTAATTTGTCCAGCGCGGTACATGAGCAGCGTGATGATAACTAGTGAGATGA
>CAIKVF010000072.1 GCA_903830745.1 uncultured Actinomycetes bacterium
ATCATCGAACAAAGAAGCGTCGAGACAACAGCAACGAGTTTTAGTCGTCGCGTCCACTGCAACTTGCTGGTTCGTCCCTTCATTGAGAGGCCTTGAGGGCAGAAGACTCCATATGCGACGCTCACCAGTACCGCTAGAAAATCAAGGTGAAGAACCACCGATACAGCAAGTAGCACTAAAAGAACTTGGCTGAGTGAAATTGGACGCTTGTCACTTCGGTGCTCTGGTGATTTTGCACTTGCTACTTGTGGCGAGGACCAGCGCCCTAGAAAGCGGCTCATTGAACTTGGCTCGTAGTGCTCGCGTTGCAGAACTCGAAGCCAACGAACAAGTTGCGCAACAAACGCACCAGCAATAGCAAGGGCTAGAACGCTCGAGAGAAGAACGTGGATCATGTTCACTGCAGTGCCTCTTTTACTGACACAACAAGCTCCTTTGGGGCTTGTGATGGAAGTAGGTGCCCAATACCGTTCACCACACGTAGCGAATGATTACCTGCAAGCAGCGAAGCGGCGCGCTGCGCAGTAGCAATTGGAACGTCCATGTCATTACTTCCCCACACCATAACTACTGGAGCGTTGAGCGTTGCGAGTTCGTCTTCATAGCTTTCATTCACCGTTGCAACAAGAACGTCACGAAGAATTCCCGACGCATTTTTATAATCAGTTGAGCCGTAGCGCTGACGTGCTCGTTCCATCGTCGTGTCGCTCACTAGATGACTCTTATTGAGTGACCTAAGTAGCCGGTACACAAATGGTGACTTTGAAGTTGTTTGCTTTCGAAGAAGTGGGACGCCACTCAACACAAGACTCTTCACAAGTTCTGGGTGACGCGATGCAAGCACCACCGCGATTCGACCACCAAATGAATGTCCTACGAATACAAATGGACCGGCACCAAGCTCGCCGAGCGCGGGAAGTAATAAATCTGCGTAGTGACGAGCGCCACCTGCGACCGTTGGGAGAGGTGACGAGCCAAACCCTGGGAGATCAAATGCCACTGAACCAATGCCCTCGAGGGATAGCTGGTCTGCGGCGTCGGCGAAATCGTGACCTCGACGCCCCCATCCATGGAGAAAGACCACCCGAACCGGGCTTTGTCCATAAGGCTCACCAAAGAGTTTTCCGTTGCCATAGGCACTCAGCACGTCTTTTAGGTTACTGACGATATGGACCGGCTTTATGCCATGTCACAACTGGCCGGTAGCGTCATAGGGACAATGAGTGATGAAACGACCTTCACGAGCGACCTCCTGGTGGGCCTGACCCCCGAGCAGCGAGAAGCCGTGATGTCTGACGCCCCACGACTTCTTGTTCGCGCCACGGCTGGATCTGGAAAGACACACGTATTAACACTGCGTATCCAGCGAAAGATTGCAGAAGGAAAAGTTGATTCTGACCAAGTACTCGCTATGACCTTTACACGCAAAGCTGGTGACGAACTCAGAAAGCGTCTCTACCGTGCTGGTATTCGAGACATTCGCGCAGGAACATTCCACCGCATGGCACTGACGATTGTTAATCAGTACCGCGAGGATCATCACCTCAAGCCGCTCGTTATCGAATCAAATAGAAAAAAATTAGTTAAGGCTCTCGCTGACCAGATGGAGAAGAACGGCGAAGGAAAATTCGCCGACTATCTACAGGCTCGTATTGAGGCAGAAATTAGTTGGGCACTCAGCCAAGGATTCAATGGCGCGTTGTATTCAAAAAATGCAAAGAAGATGAAACGTGACAGCCCACTACCTCCAGCTCAGTTCGCTGATGTACTTGATCGCTATGTAGGGCTTTGTCGTAGTCGTGGTGTGCTCGACTTCGATCTTCTCTTGAGCGAAGCCACTTCACTTCTTCGAGAAGACAAAAATGTTCTTGCGTCATTTCGTCACCGTACGAAAGCAATTTTTGTCGACGAAACGCAAGACATGAACCCATTGCAATTCATGATGCTCCAAGAGATGGCTGGCGCAGATCCTGATTTGTTCTGTGTGGGTGACCCTAACCAGTCAATCTATGGATTCAATGGTGCTAATCCACAACTGCTGAATGAAATTATTCGCACATGGCCAGACACCGTTGTGCTTGACCTGACACGAAACCACCGCTCAACCGCGAACATCATTGAGATTGCCAACACATTGCTTGAAGACGGTGCGGCGGGAATTACCCCTGCAAAGCACGACGGGGATATTCCCCTGATCCGTGTGTACGACACCGATGCTGAAGAAGCAAAGAGTGTTGCACTATGGCTCAGCACAAAGCACAAACCCGGAACCGCG
>CAIKVF010000073.1 GCA_903830745.1 uncultured Actinomycetes bacterium
GCTGATGGCGCGACAATCGAAACTGTGTTGATGGCGTACGAAGACCGCGTCACGGTTTGTGTTTCTAGTCAAGCTGGTTGTGCAATGGGTTGCACGTTCTGTGCAACGGGACAAGCCGGTTACTCTCGACAGCTCACCATTGGTGAAGTCATTGAGCAAGTGATGTTTGCAACACGTGCAGCAGCTCCTCGTCGACTTTCAAATGTTGTGTTCATGGGGATGGGAGAGCCACTCGCAAACTACGAAACAACTGTTGGTGTAGTTAAGCGACTCCACGAATACAAAGGCATGTCAGCACGAAATCTCACTGTGTCAACCGTGGGAGTTGCTCCTGCCATTGAAAAGCTCGCAAACGAAGGTCTGCCATTAACGCTTGCGGTGAGTCTTCACGCTGCAAATAATGAAACACGAAATGAACTCGTTCCACTTAACAAGCGCTACAACCTAGAGCGTCTTCACGAAGCGTGCACGATGTGGATTGCTACGACTGGTCGCCGACTCAGTTTCGAATGGGCGCTCATTGACGGCGTGAATGACACCGATCAAGCGGTTGAGGAACTCGCGGACTATGCACTTTCTCTTCGTGCACACGTAAATCTGATTCCACTTAATCCAACACCTGGCTACCTAGTGATGGGTTCATCTGGAACACGAGTGTATGAATTTAGAAAAGCGCTCGAAGAACTTGGCGTCAATGTAACTGTGCGCAACACCCGTGGTCGCTCAATTGATGCAGCGTGTGGGCAGTTGGCTCAGGTAACCAACGGCAAACGCCGCTCTATTCCGGTTCGCTCAGCGTAAGTTTTTCCTGTTGCCAGAATGTTGGCAGCGCTTTAATTAGAACCAGCGCGCCTAGAACACAAGCAATTCCTCCGCTCACCACTGAAAACTCAGTTGAAATGAGACCCGCAACAACACCTGACTCCATGTCGCCTATGCGCGGCCCGCCGGTTACAACGGCAATTTGGATGGAAGCAATTCGACTTCGGTACTCATCAGGCAATGCGCTCTGCAAAATTGTGTTTCTAAATATCGCAGATAGTGCATCCGCCGCACCTGCGAACGCAAGAAAGAACACACCTAGCCAGAGCACATGAACAGCACCGAACAGTGTTATTGCAACACCCCATGCAATTACCGAGAGGACAACAAACCTGCCTTGTCGGTGGATGTTGTCGACCCATCCACTGATCAGTGAAATTAAAACACCACCAATTGCTGGAGCGGAATAGAGAAGGCCTAGTGCACGTGGGCCGGCGTGATAAATGCTGAGAGCAAAAGCCGGGAAAAGAGCACGCGGCATTCCAAAGATCATTGCGTTGAGGTCAACGAGGTACACACCCTGAATAATTTTTGATTGTCGAACATAGCTAAAGCCGTCACGTATTGATTTAAGAATTGCTCGTTCTCCGGGAGACGAAACAGGAGGAAGGGGGGAGAGAAAATATGCAGAGAGTGAAAGCAAAGCGAATGTGCAGGCGTCAATTAAATAACAAGACGGCACACCCACTGCTGCAATGAGCACACCAGCAATTGCTGGACCTACAAGAAAACCTGTTTGGAACGTGAGCTGAAAAAGTGAGTTCGCTGCGATGAGTTGATCTGGTGGAACGATTGTTGGAATCACTGCACTACGTAACGGTCCTAAAAATCCAGCTAGCCCGGCACTAAGCGCTGCGAGAATAATCAGCAACACAATGTGTTTACTGTGCGACTGTGCATTGATGCCAAGTAGAACACTGAGCGCACCAAGACCAAGTGATGTGACGCTCAGTAGCAATCGCCGATTGACTCTGTCACCAACTGCTCCACCCCAAAGTGAACCAATAATTAGTAGTGGGAGTTGGATGAGACTTGTTATTCCAACCCAAAGACTCGAATGAGTATCTAAATAAATCTGATATGGGATTGCAACGGTTGTGAGATTACTGCCCAGTAGCGAAACGAACTGCCCAGTAAAGAGCAGTTTGAAGTCTTTATTACCTCGAAAGGGTCGAAAGTCAATAAATATCCCAGCCATTCAAACAGCGTAGAGGACTAGCGTCGAAATTGGGATAGTCCGTTAGGTGGCCCAATGAATCAAGAGCAGGTCATTCAATTACTTTCACCCGAGGGTGAGAGAGTTACAAATCCTGAATACACATGCTCATTAAATGGTGAAGAAATTTTCTCTCTTTATCGGGATATGACGATCATTCGTCGAATCTGTACTGAATCAACTTCGCTACAGCGCCAAGGTCAACTTGCTCTCTGGGCGCCAATCCGTGGTCAAGAGGCTGCACAAATTGGCGCAGGGCGTGCACTTGCACCAAATGATTTTTCTTTTCCTAGCTACCGTGAACATGGAATTGCATGGTGCCGTGGAATTCCACCTGAAAACATGTTGCGACTGTTTCGTGCAGTTTCAAATGGGGGATGGGATCCAAATAAGTATCACCACTCTGTGCCCGCGATTGTTTTGGGCAATCAAGTACTTAACGCTGTTGGCTACGCCATGGGTATTCAAAGAGACGGCGCAGAAGAAGCCGCGGTTGCATTCTTCGGTGACGGTGCATCGTCACAAGGTGATGTTCTAGAAAGTTTTGTTTGGGCTGCATCATTTAACGCCCCTGTTGTTTTCTTTTGTCAAAACAATCAGTGGGGGATTTCAACTCCATCTTCAGTACAAATGAAAGTCCCGCTTTATAAAAGAGCAGCTGGATTCGGATTCCCTGGGATACGTGTCGATGGCAATGATGTTCTAGCGGTCTACGAAGTTACAAAGCACGCTCTTGAAAACGCGAGAGCGGGCGGCGGACCAACACTCATTGAAGCATTTACCTACCGGATGGGTGCACACACCACATCAGATGATCCAACAAGGTATCGCATTGACGCTGAAGTAGAAATTTGGAATCATCGCGACCCCATTGAACGAATTAAAGCACTGCTCGTTCGTGCATACGGAGTGAAGAATTCACAGTTTGAAGATGTAACTACCGAAGCAGACGAAATAGCAATGAAGTTACGTCGTGACGTGCTCGCGATGGACCGCCCTGATCCCATAACAATGTTTGACCATGCGTATGCCGACGAGCATCCACTGATTGAAGAAGGGCGACGTGAACTAATTGAGTTAGGAATTGGTGGACTGAACAGATAATGACAACTTCCACGATGACTATGGCCAAGGCCCTCAATGAGGGGCTACGTCGTGCAATGGAAAAGAACAAAAAGGTTCTTTTAATGGGAGAAGACATCGGGAAGCTCGGCGGTGTCTTTCGAATTACTGATGGACTTCAAAAAGACTTTGGAGAAGATCGAGTCATTGACGCGCCACTTGGTGAATCAGGAATTGTTGGAACTGCAGTAGGGCTCGCAATCAGAGGGTACCGAACTGTCTGTGAAATTCAATTTGATGGCTTCGTGTACCCAGCCTTTGATCAAATTGTTTCTCAAGTTGCCAAACTTCACAAACGTAGTGATGGTGCGTACACCATGGGGCTCGTAATTCGTTTGCCGTTCCAAGGTGGCATTGGTGCCATTGAACACCACTCAGAAAGCCCCGAAGCGTATTTTGCTCAAACAGCTGGGCTTCGAGTTGTGTCGTGTTCAACACCGAATGATGCGTACTGGATGATTCAACAATCAATTGAGCACGATGATCCAATTATTTTCTGTGAACCAAAAAGTCGTTACTGGGAAAAGGGTGAAGTCAACACCGATGTACCACCACGTGGTCTCTTTGAAGCAGCGGTGCTTCGTGAGGGCACTGACGTAACGGTCATTGCATATGGCGGAACCGTAAAGACGTGTCGACGTGCTGCAGATACCGCAGCGCTTGAAGGAACATCTATTGAAGTTATTGATGCGCGCTCGGTTGCTCCGCTCGATTTTGAAACAATGAAGGTTTCTGTTGAGAAAACAGGTCGCTTGGTGGTCGTGCAAGAGGCACCTCACAGCGCATCGATTGGATCAGAGATTATTTCTGAGCTCACACAACGATGTTTCTATTCAATGCAGGCTCCGGGGATCGTCGTTAGTGGATACCACGTCCCCTATCCCCCTACAAGGATTGAAGAGGATTACCGGCCAACGGTTGAGCGCATCCTTGATGGCGTTGATCGAGTGATTGGATTCGGAAAATGAGTAAAAAGATCTTCCATCTGCCTGACGTAGGCGAAGGGCTTGTTGAAGCTGAGATTGTTGTCTGGAAGGTAAGTGTTGGTGACGTTGTCATACTTAATCAACCACTAGTGGACATTGAAACAGCTAAAGCAACAGTTGAGTTACCTAGCCCTTTTGCGGGAGTTGTGACTGAACTCCATGGTGCACCTGGAGACACTATTCAAGTTGATGAATCACTCATTACGTTTGAAGTCAGTGGTGATGAATCTGAAGCAACCGTTGAAGAGCCAATAGTTAATGAGGCAGTTGGCGCAGGACGCGAAGCAGTCCTTATTGGTTACGGCGTTGCAAAAGAAGAAGCTGTTACGACTAGAACTCGACGTCGAAATGCACCTGAAACCACTCCTTCCGTTGCAAGAACTCAAGTTCGAACAACACCACCAGTTCGCCTTTATGCCAAACAACACGGAATTGACCTCAACACAATTACTGGTACTGGCAGGGATGGTGTCATCACACGTAGCGATGTTGAAGGTGCTGACACAAAAGTGACGCCACCAAAGCATTCGCCAAGTACTGGTGCGAATACGCCATCGCGATTTGTTGGCAGAGATTTAGAGCCTTGGTCGAGTGGACAACTAGAAGAGCGCATTCCAGTAAAGGGAGTACTGAAGTCCATGTCAGAAGCAATGGCGTCGAGCGCTTTCAGTCAGCCCCGTGCTGCAGTATGGGTTCGCATTGATGCCACTAAGACTATGGAACTAGTTGCTTCATTGAAGAAGCATCCAAACATGCAAGATGTTCGCATCTCTCCACTCGTATTTGTCGCGCTAGGACTCTGCGATGCTGCTCGCCATTACCCGGGAATCAATTCATACTTTGACATGAAGACAAATGAAGTTGTAGTTCGTCGCACCGTGAATCTTGGAATCGCGGCGAATACAGAACGCGGACTTATCGTTCCAAACATCAAGCAAGCCGATCAGCTTGATCTTGTTGGGATGGCAAATGCGCTAACCACTTTGGTTGACAAAGCACGAAGTGGCACCACCACACCAAACGAAATGCTCGGAACATCTCTGACGATTACAAATGTTGGTCCATTTGGCGTTGATGCAGCAATACCAATCATTCCGCCAGGTAGCGGTGCAATTATCGCAATTGGACAGATTGCACCAGCACCGTGGGTAGTTGATAACCAAGTAGTGGTTCGACAAGTTTGTGAAATTGCAATGTCATTTGATCATCGACACATCGACGGTGCACTTGCTTCAATGGTGCTCAACCATTTGGGACGTTTCTTGTCCGACCCCGCGCCGTCGCTGCTGGCTAATTAGTAACAGTGAAGCCTTGGTATGAACCAGAGCTTGTCTGGTAACTACCAAGTGCGGTGCAACTAGATGCTCGACAAATAAGTCCGTAAACACCACCGGCGGGGCTAACGGTTGTTGCTCCATTTGGCAAAGTGAGTTTCTGTGTTGTCTGCCACGTGCCATTTACTTCACTGACAATGCCAGCTTGGTAATTTCCAGAACTGTCAAGATACGCAGCACCCGCAGAGCAGTTACCAACACTTGAACAGGTGAACGCAACGGCGCCACCGTTCTTTCCAGCCTGCTGTGCACCACTAGGCAGTGACAAAGTCTTTGCTGGCTTCCACGCACCGTTCACTTGGCTTACTAAGAATCCTTGGTACTGACCAGTTGATGTGTAGTACTGGCCACCAGTAACGCAGTCGTTAGCTGTTGGACAAGTAATGCCAGAGAAACCGAAGAGAAGTACTCGAGGATTGGCGGCGGCGTCACTTGGAAGCACGAGTGCTGTTGCTCTTTTCCAAACTCCACTTACCTCTGAAACAACAAATGGAGTTTTCGCACCTGTGCGTGTTGCGTATGTACCAATTGCTGTGCAGTTCTGTGCTGATGCGCACGTAAGAGCATTGAGTGAGATGTTGGCGTACGCACTTGTATTTGACGGCATAGATACGTTTTGTCCTGTTTGCCACGTTCCATTAACTTCACTCAACAAGAAACCTTGACTTACGTTGTTGACATCAATGTAGTTACCAATCGCGGTGCAGTTCCCCGTGCTCCAACATGAAATTTGTCCTACTGAAACGTATGGGTTCGCGTTAGTAGAAGGTGGCAGTGCAATCTTTGTTGCCTGGCGCCACGCACCGTTCACTTGGCTAACTACAAACCCTTGCGTCTTCTGTGTGGCAGTTCCACTCTCTACGTATGTTCCAATCGCCACGCA
>CAIKVF010000074.1 GCA_903830745.1 uncultured Actinomycetes bacterium
CCACGGGTAAGAAAGTTTGATGAATTCACAAGTGCGTGACCCAAGTTCCCCATTCCAACAACAACTACGTCATAACCAATGTCATGGCCCAGTGCATCTGCAATACGTTCAATGAGTACTTGCACGTCGTAACCAGCACCTCTAGTTCCAAGAGATCCAAGTCCAGCCAGGTCGCGACGAACTGTTGTTGCAGTTACTCCAGCGAGCTTTCCAATTTGTTCTGAATCAATGTGTTGCAGTCCTCTATTTCGCCATCCTTCAGCAATTCGCTGATAAACGGGGAGACGAGAAATCGTTGGCTCGGAGAGCTTTTTATTTCTAAGTCGAGGCGTAGCCATAATTTTTTACGCTACCGCCGAAGCGATTAGCGACCTAACTGACGACTACGTTCAGCAGCTGCAGAGACTGCTTCCAAGAACGCTGCACGAACGGCGCGACTTTCCAGAATTCGTAGTCCCGCTGCAGTGGTGCCGCCAGGTGACGTGACTTGTGCACGAAGGTCGGCAGGATTTTCACCTGATTGCTTAAGAAGTTCTGCAGATCCAAGGAACGTGTCAATAACCATTTGCTTTGACATCTCGTGAGAAAGACCTTGATGAACTCCAGCGTCAATAAGTGCTTCAATGACGAGGAACAAGTACGCCGGCATAGGACCAGAGTGGCCAGTCACCGCGTCAAGATTTTTCTCGGTAACACGGAACACTGAACCAACTGCTCCCATTACTGATTCGGCCCAGTCAAGATCTTCTTTTGTAACGTGAGCGCCACCAGCAATTGCAGTGACACCCTTTCGAACAAGAACAGGCGTGTTCGGCATTGAGCGAATAACGGCGACTGCTCCAGGCATGACGGCTTCAATTCGAGCGGTAGAAAGTCCCGCAACAACTGAAAGAAGTCGCATAGTGCCAACAGTTCCGCACACTCGTGCGGCTGCTTCTGCGTGATCTGGCTTCACACAAAGAACTACTCCAGTGTGTGGCCCAACGTGATCTAGTTCCATCGATGCGTGTACATCAACACCAGCGAAGCGCTTCTTTAGATCTTCACGACCCGTAGCTGAACTCTCAATAATTGCTAGTTCATTCTTCGCGCAGTACTGCGCAGCGAGAAGTCCCTCAGCTAGTGCAGAGCCCATGCGTCCGCCGCCAACGATTATTAGTTGATATGCCATATATAAAGGCTACAAGGCGCTCGACTAGTTCTTTTTCCGGCGTCGATAAAGCCCCGGAAAAGCCATTGTCATCACGGTTGGGAAGATTTCATCAACGTAGGTAAGCGTTGCGCCAACGAGTTCGTCAAGTCTTTCAATTGTTAGCTCTCCTATGGGGATCTGTGTCATCAGGTACACCCCATCTTCTGGGCCAAGTGCAATGTGGACGCCTCGAAGTTCCGCGTTCTTCACCAAAACAAATCGGTACACATCTTCTTTGTTCGACTCCGGTGCAGGCATGATTTCGGTTTCCACGTGCACGGTTCGCTGGCGAAGTGTGAGCCATAGAGCAATGGTGTCTTTTTCTTCACCCTTAAGACGAATCAACCAGCGATAGTGACCTCGAACATCGGGAGTTGATGCATGCTCAACAGAAACGCTTGAACCAGTACTACGCCACGCAGTTGCCCACCCGTCAATGGTGCGACCAAGTACTTCTAGTGAATTGCTATCGCCAATTGGTGCTGACATGATTAGCAGCGCAAGAGACTTGTACGTGCCAGGTCTTCAGTGAGCGTTGCGAGTGACTGTGCAGCTCCTCGCCACGTATAGTCGCGAGCCAACAACACTGCGTTTGACGACAATCTCATAACGTCATCAACGTTGGTTGCCTTCTTCACATAATCTGCCCACACCACAGGGTCGCGTGAATCAATGAGGTATCCATTTTCACCTTGATCCACCAATGTCTTGAGGCCTCCGACGTTGCTAGCAACAACTGGTGTTCCACACGCAGATGATTCCAAAGCAACGAGACCGAAACTTTCCGCGCGTGATGGAACAAGCGTTACGTCTGCTGCTCTCATCCATGACGAGAGCAATTGGTGAGACTGTGGAGCAACGAATAAAACGCTGTCAATGACGCCAGCTTCGCTAACTCGTTCGTGCAGAGCACTGAGCGCGAGTCTTCCGTCGGGGCCGGATGGGCCTCCAATGATTGCCAGCAAAGCATTTTCCCCACGACTACGCATTTCTATAAGCGTCTCGAGCGCAAGGTCAACACCCTTGAGCGCTTGGAGTCGACCCACGAAGAGCATGAGTGTTGCATTCTCATCAATGCCGAGCGCTCGACGTGCTTGTGGTTTATAGCCAGGTGAGAAAAAGGCGTGCTCCACGCCAAGTGGCACGACGTGTACTCGAGCAGGCTCGGCGTTATAGAAACGAACAATTTGATCTGCTTCGACGTCACACGAAGCAAGTACTGCATCGGCGCAGGCGAAGATTGATGCTTCTTGTGCAGCTCGCTCTTCTGATTCACCTTCGAAGGTTTCTGCCTTGACGCGCTCAAGCGTGTGGAACGTCATGATGAGCGGGATATTCATTTCGTGCTTTAAGCGATGTCCACTGAGTCCACTCAACCAGTAATTCGCGTGAATAGCGTCTGGGATTTCTGTTTCCCGAAAGAAGGACTCAACATTGTCGGTGAATTCATCTACGTACAGTGGGAGCTCGTTGCGGCCGAGAACGCTTGGTGGCCCAGCGCTGATGTTGTGAACTCGAAATCCCGGTTCAACATTTACGGTGTCAAGAACAAATGGATTGTCACGACGGGTATAGACGTCAACTTCATTGCCAAGTCGAGCAAGCGCGCTAGAGAGTTCGCGGACATAGACATTCATTCCACCGCCGTCGCCCGTGCCGGGTTGAGCTAGTGGAGAGGTGTGATACGAGATAACGGCTAGGCGTGCCATAGCTAAATCCTACCTGTTTGGTCAACAATTGACCACGGGAATTATTTGTGGCCAGATCCCGTCACTAGCCAGACAACATCTCGTGTTGGCACTAAGCCAAACGACCGAGAGTCTGTCGAAAAGTCTGCATTATCGCCACGAAGATCGAGCTGATTTCCAATGATTGCGACACAACGTTTTAAGAGAAATCGCTGATGATCTGCTGGGTCGTGGACTACAACAACATCGCCGACACGCACTTTTCTCCATCGGCGAACTGCGGTAAGTCGCTCACCTGGCAGGTATGTAGGCACCATTGAGGATCCCTCAACGCTGACACGCCGGATAAAGATCTCTAGGAGAGATGCCATAGCCTGAACGTTACCCGAGAAGGATGACTAACCTGCGGGTAGAGAAATTGGTCAGAACTCAACTGGCCACTGAAACGAAAGGCGAAGCTATGACGCTTCTTTCAAAAATTAATGCCATGCTTGATGCCGCAACTACTCCACTTGTAGTGCACGCTCACTGCGACCTACCTTGCGGTGTCTACGACCCAGCACAAGCAAAAATTGACGCGCAGTCAGTTAAGGCTTGCATGGAAAAGTACGCAGCATCAAGTGACGCGGACTTTAAGGTTCGATCAGTAATCATCAAAGAAGAGCGCTGTGAAGCTGTGAAGCACCACCTCTGGGTTCTTTGGACTGACTACTTCAAGCCAGAGCACCTCGCAGCTCACCCAAACCTCCACGACCTTTTCTGGAAGGCCACGAAGTCAGCTGGCGACGCTAAGAAGACACAGGACGTTGCAGTTGCCGATCGCCTGCTTGCAGAGATTGACCAGATTGCAGAAATCTTCTGGGCAACCAAGAAGTAACTCATTCTTTAATAAAGAAACCCGGTGGCCTAGCCACCGGGATTCTTGCTTTTGGAAGAGGAATTACATCAATTCAGGGTGTGCTGGGCAATTAGCCAGCAAGGGATTGCCAACTAAATCTGATTCAGCAATTGGCGTATTGCAGACCTGGCAGGTCCGGTAGGTGCCAACTCGCAACCTTTCAAGGGCGCGGTCGACGTCATTAAGTGTTACTTCAATCGCAGAAACACTCTCATTATTGAAATCAGGCATAGTCAAAACTTACTCTTTCGGTGGTGGTCTCGCTAACAACTACGATAGAACGCTCAGGGCCGCTAGCTCATCGGGTAGAGCAGAGGACTTTTAATCCTAAGGTGCCGGGATCGAGACCCGGGCGGCCCACCAAACAAATCTGCAGTGACTTCACTGCAGATTTGCTGGATTCATACAAAACGGTTGGATGTCACTGAACCGTCGTACCATTGAGTTATGGCATGGACTGAACCAACAATCAAAGAAACTGCGGAGTCAATTTCTGAGTGCCTAACGAACAACGCCCCTAATGATGCAATCAGACTCGCATTCAGAATTCATGAGCGGTACCAACGTTCGTCCATTGAGGCACGAGTGGAGATGATCAAGGAACAGCCTGATGACACTGGCGACCCAAGGTTTGATGCACTGATTGCTGGAATAGTGGAGTACTCGTGTGCAATCAACAGGGTTGCAGCCCCTCGCTGGGTGCAAGAAGAAAAGTATTTTCTTGACACATTTTGGTTCGTTTCTGATCTCGAATCGCTACACGCTGACGCCATAGTTTCAAGCCCAATCTCATGCAAGCGACGTGGGGTTTTCTTAACCCAGGATGCGCTGACGTACGCCTGATGACAATGCTTGACCGTGAACAACTGCTGAAAGCACTTGAAGAGCTCGAGAAAGAACTTGCACAGCAAAAAGTTCGAGCAGAACTTTTTATTGTGGGTGGAGCGGCAATGGCAATTGCCTATAACTCGCGAAGGGCAACTACAGACATAGACGCAATTTTCGTGCCGACAAAAGAAGTAAGGATCGCGGCAGAACGCGTTGCGGAGAAATTGAACATAAAAGATGACTGGCTAAACGACGGGGTGAAAGGTTTCATCCCAGGCGAAGACCCTGACCGTTCGAGCGTTTATGAGGGACCTAACTTAAGCGTTTCCGCCGCCTCACCAAAATTTCTTTTAGCAATGAAACTGATGGCATCACGAGCCGACCGTGACCATGATGATATTAAATTCCTCTACAAACTTTGTGAATTCACAACGCCAGAAGAAGGTCTAGATCTTTTAGAGAAGTACTACCCTGCTCGTGTCATCATGCCTCGAGTTCAGTTCATGCTTCAAGAAATGTTTCCAAAAGAACGTTCAAAAGACGATGACCGGGGATACTCTCGATAAACGATTAGGCGAGGTGATGTTCACTTCGCTGTGATGGAACATTGCGATACACCAAGAGACAGGTGACTGCGCACGCAACAGCAAAAATCTCAGCGGCCCAGGGCACTGCCCCATAACCAAACTGCGAAACCAAAATACTTTCTAGAGCGGGGCCCGCTGCGCCTCCCGCCATTGTTAAAGCAAGAATCATTGCAACGCCGTTTTCAGGTTCAGCACTCCAGTTATTAAACCAAGCGAGTGTCATTGGAAACATAACGGACATGCAGAATCCTGACGCTGGATACACGAATGCGCCCAAATATCTAACTGACGCAAACGGAATAACGACACAGCAACTTACGATTCCAATCAATGCCATCATTGGCTCACCTAGGCGCCTGCTCCACGCAGGGCCGAGCAGTCTTCCAATCGCAATTCCAGCCCAAAAACCAGCAGTAGAAAGCTGACCCCAGAGAGGTGAGAAGTGCCAGTGCGTTAACTGTGGCGCGGTCCAACCAGCAACCGCAGTTTCTAATGCAACATAAAGAAAAATTATGAGTGTGAAGAAACTCAGTAACTTCGCCGAGGGCTTACTCATTCGAAGCGAAAGCACGCGGTCTTTGGAGTGTGGCGAAACGATTGTTTGCACTGGATAGAGAAGCAACATTGCGCACACCCCTGCGCCAAAGAAGAACTGGTGGAAGTACTTAGCTCCAATCACCGCTACTACCAGTGGGGCAATGACTGATCCAATCCCCCAGCCCGATCCAATGATGCTCAGCTGGAAGGTTCTACGTTCCGGCAAACTTCTAGAAAGTAGTGAATAGATCCCGAAGTCAATTGCGCCGTAACCAACACCAGTTAAAAATGCAGCACTTAGAAAGAGTGACCACGTTGGCGCGAGCGCAAGCGCGAGTAGCCCCGCGCCAAGAATTCCAATCGACACCATCATCGTGACTCGACCGGAATACTTTCGAAGAAGAAAGAACGTTACAAAGACACCAGCGATTCCGCCAATGAAATTGATCGTGAGTGATTCACCGGCGGTGGGAATAGAAATAGCAAAGCGAGAAGCAATGTCGTTTAAGAAAGTGCCGTAAACGGCAGAAACTCCGCCGTCGAGTGCCAGCGTGAGAAGCGCGCCAATAAATGCAACGCGGGGAAAGAGTACGTATTCACTGTCTTGATTGATAGACCAACGCTACCAATCAAGACAGTGAAAAAGAACTACTTACGCCTTAGGTCCACCAGCAACGTAGAGAACCTGTCCCGATACGTAGCCTGAACGCTCGTCACAGTAGAACGACACAGCGTTAGCAATGTCTTCTGGGTAACCAACGCGAGCAACTGGAGTCTGTGCAGCAACTGCCTTTACGAAGTCGTCAAAGCCAACACCCATGCGGTCAGCTGTGGCTTGCGTCATTGCAGTCACAATGAATCCAGGCGCGATTGAGTTAACTGTCACTCCGTACTTACCAAGCTCGATTGCGAGAGTCTTAGTGAAGCCTTGGAGCCCAGCCTTCGCAGCTGAGTAGTTAGCCTGCCCACGGTTTCCAAGTGCAGACGTACTCGACATGTTCACAATGCGACCGAATCCTGACTCAGTCATGAAACGCTGGCAAGCCTTTGACATGAGGAATGCACCCTGAAGGTGAACGCCCATAACGATCTGCCAGTCTGACAAGCTCATCTTGAACATCATGTTGTCGCGAAGTACACCAGCGTTGTTTACAAGAACAACTGGAGGGCCGAGCTTCTCAGCGATTGTTGCAATCGCTGCTTCAACGCTCTCTTCGTTTGCAACGTCAACTGCTACTGCAAGGCCACGACGACCTGTTGCATTAACTGCGTCAACTGTCTCAGCGCATGCTGCAGCGTCAAGGTCAAGTACTGCTACGTCATAACCATCTTCGGCCAAACGGATTGCGGTGGCTGCACCAATTCCTCGGGCAGCACCAGTAACTACGGCGACTCGTGTTGTCATGATTCCTCCATACTTTTGCGTCACACATTTTGAGCGAGCGCTTTACTTCTAATCAGTAACCTCGAAAGATTAATGGAGCGCCACGTTAGGCGCGAACTGGCTACATTCCCAGTCGTTCTTTGATGTCTACCGGCACAAAGTTGTTCTCAGTTGTGGTCTCAGCTTCTACGAGTTCAACCAATCGGTCCGAGACTTCGACAGGGTTCATCTGGTCAGTAACAGTAAATTGCCCAACCATCTTGAAGAGGTC
>CAIKVF010000075.1 GCA_903830745.1 uncultured Actinomycetes bacterium
GTCGCGAATGGGTGCTTACTCGGAGACTAACGAAATTCCAGTTTTCGTTCGTGGAGAAGGCGTGCACGTCTTTGATGCGAACGGCAAGAAGTACTTTGATGGCATCTCTGGCCTGTATACAAATATGCTTGGTCATGGCCGCCCCGAGTTTGCAGAAGCAGCGGCGAACTCTGTAAAAGAAATGACATTTTTTCCAGTGTGGACGTATTCACACCCTAAGGCCATCGAACTCGCAGAGAAGCTCGCGAGTTTGGCCCCAGGAGATCTCAACAAGGTGTTCTTCACAACTGGTGGAGGCGAAGCGAACGAAAGTGCTTGGAAGCTTGCTCGCCAATATCACCGTCTCCGTGGTGATACGAATCGCTACAAGGTAATTAGTCGTGATGTTGCTTATCACGGAACCACCCTCGGTGCGCTAACAATCACTTCACTTGAGAGCTACCGTAAGCCTTTTGAGCCACTCGTTCCTGGAGCCGTGAAGGTTCCTGCAGTGAATTTCTACCGTGCGACCGAACATGCTGATGATTTTGAAGCGTACGGTCTTTGGTCTGCCCAGCAGATCGAAGAAGCAATTCTTCGAGAAGGCGCAGAAACAATCGCTGCTGTGTTCTTAGAGCCAGTACAAAATGCTGGTGGTTGCTTCGCACCACCACAGAGTTACTTCAAAGAAGTTCGTCGTATTTGCGACAAGTACGGTGTGCTGCTCGTAACTGACGAAGTCATTTGTGCATTTGGACGCATTGGAACATGGTTCGGCGGTCAGAAGTATGACTTCGTTCCAGACATCATCACATGTGCCAAGGGAATCACTGCTGGCTACGCTCCTATGGGAGCGATGATTGTCTCTGACCGCATTGCTGAACCATTCCAACACGATGACACCTCATTTATTCATGGTTTCACTTGGGCCGGCCACCCACTCAGTGCAGCAATGGCCCTGACCTCAATTGGCATTATTGAGCGTGAAAACGTTCTCGGCAACGTTCAGATTAACGAGGAGTACTTCCGCGAGTCACTCAACGCGCTCAAAGACATCCCTATTGTTGGAGACGTTCGTGGCGCTGGCTACTTCTGGGGAGTTGAACTCGTCAAGGATCAAGTAACAAAGGAAACATGGCAGGGCGACGAAGCTGAGCGACTACTTCGCGGTTTCATTTCACCTGAAATGTTCCGTCGCGGACTCATCTGTCGTTCTGATGACCGAGGCGACCCTGTTGTTCAACTCGCCCCTCCACTGATTTCCACACGTGCAGATATTGACTGGATGGTCGGTACCCTCCGTGAGGTCTTCACTGGAGCAACGAAGCTCCTCTAGTGCAGCCACCTGCGTCACTGTGGTGGTCTCAACTAACTAGTCCAGTCACGCCTCGGCGTTCACTAGACACCCACATTGACGTTGATGTTTGCATTGTTGGCGGCGGTTACACCGGCCTGTGGACAGCACGAGAACTGAAGCGCAGAGAACCGAATCTGCGCATTGCGGTACTTGAAAAATCAGTCTGCGGATTCGGTGCATCGGGTCGAAATGGCGGCTGGGTCTCAGCATTATTCCCAGTGAGCGATGAGCAGATTTCTCGAGACTACGGCAGCGAACTACTTAGCCATCAGCGAAGTGTGCTGCAGCAGTCCGTGCAGAATCTAGGAAGTTCTTTAGCGAGTGATGCAATTGACGCTGAGTACCGACGTGGCGGAACACTGACGTTTGCACGAAGCGAACTACAGGCATCTAGGTTGCAGAGCGCAGTTCAGTCTGCGCATGAATCGGGTGTCGGCACAAGCGACCTTATGTGGCTCGATAAGGACCAAGCGCGCGAGCGTGGACATCTTCATGGCTCTCTCGGAGCGACTTACTCCCCTCACTGTGCTCGAGTACACCCAGCCAAGCTCGTTAGAGGCCTCAGCGACGTTTGTGAGGCTTTAGGTGTGCAGATATTTGAGAACAGTGCCGTCACGAGAATTGTTCCAAGAATGCGCACCCATCAACCAGAGGTCATAACGCCCCAAGGCTCAATTCACGCAGAATTTGTCGTTCGTGCAACCGAGGGCTTCACCTCCACACTTGCAGGCGAAAGAAGGACAGTCGCACCGATTTATTCACTAATGATTGCTAGCGAACCTCAGAGTGAAGAATTCTGGAGCGAAGTCGGATTCTCAAAATATGAAACATTCGCTGATGGCCGTCATCTGATCATTTATGGACAGCGCACTGATGACAATCGAATCGCATTTGGTGGTCGTGGATCTCCGTACCATTTTGGTTCAACAATTGAAGAACGTTTCGACTCCAATCACAAAGTCTTTAGTGAACTCGAAAAAACACTTCGAGAATTATTCCCAACTCTGCGAGGCGAGATTACTCATCAGTGGGGTGGGCCTCTTGGTATGCCGAGAGACTTAATGCCATCAGTGACGATTGACTATGAAAGCGGTATTGCGACCGCTGGTGGTTACACCGGAGATGGAGTAACGCTCAGCTACGTTGCTGGCAATGCACTGGCAGACCTACTAACGAAGCCCACGGTCACAACAGAGTTCACTCGACTCCCCTTCGTGCAGCATCATTCGAAAAAATGGGAAATAGAGCCGTTTCGCTGGCTTGGCGTTAACGCAGGTCTTGCTCTTGCAAAACGTGCGGACCACGTAGAGCACCGAAAAGGGTTTGCCAGCAAAGCCAGCTCACTACTCGAGCGACTTCTTCGCTAACTTCAGCGAAGAATGTTTACTGCTCGTGCAGCGAGCATGGTTATTGCAATAAGCGAAACCATTGACTCTGTAGCAAACAGCACTTTTATTCGAAACGTAAGTGGCATTGCGTCTGCTGGCGCAAAGCTAGTGCCGTTAGCGAATGCTGTGTAGAGATAGTCATAGAAACGTGGATACCAGTTAGCTGGTGCTAGTGATGGGTTTTCTAATTGAGGAAACTGAATGTCAACGGGCACATCGCCACCGGCGCGCATATGTGGCCCGCCTCCATCAATTTCCCAAAACCAAATTCCGTAGATAATCACGTTGGTCAACCAGATAGCAACTGCAGAAACAATCAAGCTACGGCCCTGAGAAACGTTGCTCGTGAGTAGTTTGTCAA
>CAIKVF010000076.1 GCA_903830745.1 uncultured Actinomycetes bacterium
GAGTGACCATGGTTAGGTAGATCAAGTGCAATGAGCGGTTGCTGGAGTGCGAGAGCAACAGTGTCGAAGGTGTGAGCATTCTGCGCTCCACCGTGCAGCAAGACCATTGAGGGATCTGTGTCTTTCCACTGGAGTCCGCTCAGCTGACGCAGCCCGTCTACAGATACAAAGAAGCGTCGCACCGAGGGGACCACGACATCGAGGTCCCATTCGGCAAGGTTTTCCTGGAAGAAGGAAAACTCGTCATAGTTAATTTCACCCACCACCGAATCGTAGAAGATGGATGCTAGAGATGGTGGAGTGATTCGACCAACTTGTGTAGTGGTGCTCGCCGCCGGTGAGGGAACCAGGATGAGGTCCTCGAGACCTAAGCCTCTGCACCACATATGTGGCCGCCCAATGGTCCTTTACGTTCTTGACGCCGCCGCCCAAGAGAACGTCATGGCAACAGTTGTCGTCGTTGGCCACGGGGCCACGTGGGTTGAAAAGTCAGTTAGTGAACGTGCACGAGAAGATGTTCGCATCACGTTTGTTGAACAACACGAACAACTTGGAACTGGGCACGCAGTGAGCGTGGCACTTCCAACGCTCAGCGAAGCAATGAACGGCGCTGATGGTGACGTGCTTATCTTGCCTGGCGACACGCCGCTACTTCGACAAAGCACCATTGCGAGACTTCTCGAACAGCACCGCGAAAAAGATGCAGCTATCACTGTCCTCACCGCAGTTGTTGATGATCCTTCTGGGTACGGTCGAATTATTCACGCCAAGAATGGATCCATCTCTCGCATTGTTGAGGAAAAGGACGCAACTGCTGAAGAGCGAGCGGTCACTGAAATAAACACCTCGATCATGGTGGTGAAAGAAAGCCTCCTAGGTCCAGCGCTTCGCCGAGTTGACCGACAAAATGCACAGAACGAGTACTACTTAACTGATCTCATCTCAGTTCTCTTCGAAACAGGACACGTGACTCAGTCGTATTTGCTTGATGACGTCACTGAGGCGCAGGGCGTAAACGACCGTCTTCAGCTAGCGACTGCAGAGATTGCCATGCGCGCGAGAATCAATGAACGCTGGATGAAGCGTGGCGTGACCATGTGGGATCCCTCCCAGACCTACATCGACGCGGACGTAGAACTTGCACAAGAAGTGTCGCTGCTGCCGGGAACGGTCCTAAAGGGCAAGTGCGTAATTGCGAGAGGCGCGCAAATTGGGCCACACGCGAATTTAAACAATGTGGTGGTGGGTGAAAATGCCCACGTAGGAACTGTTGATGCTCAGGACGCGAAAATTGGTTCAGACGCCACGGTGAGTTCATTTGTGGTGCTTGGCTCTGGTACAGAAATACTTTCGGGAGAGTTCGTTGCCCCCTTTGAGCACCGGAACCGCTAGTCCCTAGTCAATAAAACAACTACGCTGTGTGTGTGGAGACATTCGCTAAGCGTCGCCTTGTAATCGTCTCGGGTCGTTGCCACCCCGCCTTGGCTAAAGACATTGCTGGCAAATTAGGCGTCGAGTTAACTGAAGCGAACGTTCGTGAATTCGCCAATGGTGAAATTCACTGCCGCTTCGATGAATCAATTCGTGGTTCTCACGTCTTTATTGTTCAGACGCACAGCTCACCGGTAAACGATGCAGTGATGGAACAACTCATCATGATTGATGCCGCCAAGCGCGCATCAGCAAAAAGTATTACTGCAGTAATTCCTAACTACGGTTACGCGCGTCAAGACCGAAAGTCTGCTGGACGTGAACCAATCACCGCAAAGCTGATTGCTGATATGTTGCAGACTGCTGGTGCCACACGCGTGCTGTCAGTGGACTTCCATTCCGGTCAGATTCAGGGATTCTTTGACATCCCGGTCGACCACTTGGTCGCAGCTCCAGTTCTTGAGGACTACTTAAAAGCCAATGCTGATCCACGCACTCTCGTTGTTGTTGCTCCTGACGCTGGACGTGTGAAGGTTGCTGAGCGTTACGCCCAACATCTCGGATGCGACCTCGCCCTTGTTCACAAAACCAGACCAACTGGAACCATGAACACCGTCGAGGCGCGACACATCATTGGTGACGTTGACGGACGACACTGTGTGCTTATCGACGACATGATTGACACTGCTGGAACAATTGTTGCGAGTTGTGACCTTCTAAAAGAGAGGGGCGCATCTGAGATCTGGGTGATGGCCACTCACGCAGTCTTCTCGCCGCCAGCCGTTGACCGACTTTTTAACGCTCCAGTGAGTCGCGTGATCGTGACCGACACCTTGCCACTTGGCCCAGAGCGCAGGTTTGAAAAGTTAGAGATTCTTTCGGTCTCATCCATCATTGCCAACGCAATTTCCGCCATTTTCGAGGATGCTTCAGTTTCTGACATCTTCGGTGGCGAGAACCTCCTGTAGCCAAAAACGTCTATCTGGCCTACCGGCTAGACTTATTTCCCGGTGCCCAGCCCAATTTTGGGCGGCAAACCATTCGTAAGAGGAGTTTTCATGACACAGGCAACGTTGAACGCGCTGACCACACGAGACAAGGGTTCACGTAACTCACGCCGCCTACGCGCAGCAGGCTCAATTCCTGGCGTTGTATACGGTGAAGGTGTTGCTCCACTCGTAGTTTCAGTTGACGCAAAAGAATTCCGCACATCAGTTTCTGGCGAACAGGGTCTCAACTCACTGATCACTCTTACCGCTGATGGCAAGAGCTACACAGTGCTTGCACGTGAACTACAACGCCACAAGGTTCGTGGCACTGTTGCGCACATTGACTTCCAGGTTGTTGACCCTAACAAGCCAGTTATTGCAACTGTTCCAGTTCACATGATTGGTGACGCTGTAGAAGTTCGTCACGCTGACTGGGAAATTGACCAGCAGTTGTTCAGTGTTGAACTTAAGGCTCGTCCTGCAGACGTTCCAACTCACGTTGACGCTGACATTTCTCACTTGACACCAGGCGCAACACTGCACGTTGGAGACCTTGTTCTTCCTGCGGGCGTTGAAGCAGCTGGCGACAAGAACGCAGCTGTTGTCTCAACACGTCAAGGACGCGTTGCACTCGTTGGTGGTGGCCAAGACGCAGCCGCTGCAGCACCAGATGCTGCCGCTGCTCCAGCAGCTACCCCTTCGGCGTAGTTCGTCGTGGCGCTTCGGCGCTCTAAGGACGAAGAACGAAGAGGAAGTGCATCGTCACTTCTTATTGTCGGTCTCGCCAATCCAGGATCAGAATACGAAGGAACGCGTCACAACGTAGGTGGCGACGCTGTTCGACTCGTATGTGAACGTCGCGGAGTGAAATTAACTCTTGAACGTCGCCAGCGTGCAATGACTGCTTCGGTAACAACGCCACGCGGTGTTGTGACACTTGCTGTTCCAACTACGTACATGAATGAATCAGGCGCAGCCCTCCCGCCACTTCTAAAGCGAACATCGCTCAACGACCTCGAGCACTTAGTGATTGCTCACGATGAGCTCGACCTCGAGCCTGGTCGTCTGCAGTTCAAACAAGGTGGCGGACTCGCTGGCCACAACGGTCTTCGTTCTATTACAAGCGCTCTCGGAACTCAAGATTTCGCGCGACTTCGCATTGGTATTGGAAAACCAATCACCAAAGAGCAGGGTGCCGACCACGTTCTTCGCAAACCAACTGGTGCGCGTAAAGAAGCGTTGCACCGAGACGTTGTGAGTGCGGCTGACGCCATTGAGATGCTTCTTGACTATGACTTCATTGATGCCCAAGCTCGAGTGAATGGTGCTCGTGGCTAATACATCAGGTCTCGCGCGTGTCTTAGAACACGTCGCACCCTCGATTCGAGCCTCGGTCGCATCGGGTTCATTTATCCCGAGCAGTTATGCAACACCTCTGGCAGTAGCAAGCTATGCGCCACAAGATCAGCTCACCTTGGTTGTTACAGCGACTTCCACTGAAGCAGATGTTCTTCGTGACGCGCTTGGCGCACTGCTTAATGATGATGACTGCGTGGCCTTATGGCCAGGATGGGACACCCACCCCCTCGAGCGAGTTAGCCCCGACAGTTCAGTCATGGCAATGCGCTCACTGCTTCGCTGGAGACTTCGTAGCAACGACCGACCACGCATTCTCGTGGCGTCAGCGAGGTCTGTTGCGCAACTCCTTTCGCCAGAAGAACTCGTGGCACCAATAAACGTCCTTCGTGGTGCGTCACTCGAACGTGACAGTTTTATTTCGTCACTCTCTTCAATGGGATATCGACGCGAAAACTTAGTGGAGCACCGTGCAGAGTTTGCAGTGCGAGGTGGCATTGTCGACGTGTGGCCGGCACAAGGAAACGATCCAATTCGTCTCGACTTCTTTGGTGATGACATTGAACGTCTTACAACGTTTGACATTGCGAACCAGCGCTCACTGCACGACATTGAACAGGCCTACATCGCGCCTGCTCGTGAGTGGGTGCCGACACAAAAAACTAGACAGCGCGCTGAATCACTTATTACATCTGCACCGTGGGGGCGAGAAACATTTGACCGAATCGCCACTGGACAACTCTTTGACGGCATGGAAGGTTGGATGCCTCTGTTTATTGAATCGCCAAAAACGATTCTTGATGAACTGAGTGACTTCAAGTGCGTTGTTGTAGAGCCCGCTCGTGTTGAGAGCAGGCTTAATGATCTGCTTGATGAGGAACGCGAACTTGCCAATGCCGTTGCCCAGACCTGGAAAGCAACCGAGGAAATTGGACTGCTGCACGCAACGTGGGAGCTGTCTCTAGCAACACGCATCGACACAGTACTTAGCGCTGGGGGATCGGGCGAGAGTTCAATGGGACTCATTTCTCCTCCCGTTGTTCAGGGTGATGCATCAAGAATCGCGAGTCACGTCAGGAACTGGAGTCAAAAGCGACGCGGTGTAGTTCTGACGTCGAATCCTGCAGCTGTTGAACGCATGGCGGATCAACTTCGTGGTGAAGGAATAGAAGTCACCACTGATCCAGAAAAAGTTTTAGATGTCCGCATCACTGTGCTGATGAGCTCGCTGCCAGCGGGGTTCAGCATTGATGATCCAGAAATTGTGGTGTGGAGCGAAAGTGATCTCACCGGTCGAAGGTCTGTGCACCGTGCAGCTCGTACGCGCGCACGAAATGTTGATGGTTTCTTTGACGACCTCGCCATTGGCAGTTATGTAGTTCATCGCCAGCACGGTGTTGCAAAATTTTCTGGCACCACAACGAGAGCAATCAATGGCGTTGTTCGTGACTATTTGATTCTGGAATTCAAAGATGGCCGCAGCTACTGGCCAACTGAGCAAATTGATGCACTCACTCCCTACACCGGGGGAGACGGCCCAGCGTTATCGCGCATGGGAGGAGCTGAGTGGCAAAAGACTCGTGCCAAAGCACGTGCGGCTGCATTCTTAGTGGCGCAAGAACTTGTTGATCTTTACCGCCAGCGAAACATTGCTGTTGGTCATGCCTTTAGCGCCGACACCACGTGGCAGCGAGAGATGGAAGAGTTGTTCCCCTACACACTCACTGCAGATCAAGCACAGGCAATTGCTGACGTGAAGGCTGACATGGAGATGCTTCGCCCTATGGACCGACTGGTCTGTGCGGACGTGGGATTTGGAAAAACTGAGATTGCTATTAGGGCTGTATTTAAAGCGGTGCAGGACAACAAACAGGCTG
This sequence comes from uncultured Actinomycetes bacterium, assembly GCA_903830745.1. GTDB lineage: Bacteria > Actinomycetota > Acidimicrobiia > Acidimicrobiales > RAAP-2 > RAAP-2. Next base: position 5,654 of record CAIKVF010000076.1, read on the forward strand.
CGGTGTTGGTGCCAACAACGTTGCTTGCGAGTCAGCACTTCGCAACAATGGTTGACCGCTTCGCAGGATTTCCCGTCAAGGTTGCGCTCATGAGCAGGTTCGTTGATGAAGCGGAGATGAAGGCAACTACGCAGGGACTTAAAGAAGGAACCATTGACGTTGTCATTGGAACGCACCGACTTCTTTCAGAAAATGTTCAGTTCAAAGACCTCGGACTTCTGGTTGTCGATGAAGAGCAACGATTTGGTGTTACGCACAAAGAAGCAATAAAAACACGAGCTCTAAACGTTGATGTACTTACGCTTAGTGCCAGTCCAATTCCTCGAACACTAGAGATGGCCTTCGCGGGTATTCGTGACCTCTCAATGGTCACTACGCCTCCAGCCGATCGTCGGCCAATCCTCACGCACGTTGGCGAATATTCTGAGCCTGCAGTTGTTGAAGCTATTCGTAGAGAACTGCTGCGTGAAGGACAGGTGTTCTTTGTTCACAACCGTGTTTCAGACATTGATCAAGTGGCGAGGCGAATTGGCCAACTTGTTCCTGACGCACGCATTGCTATTGCGCACGGGCAAATGGATGAAGGCACGCTTGAGCGTGTGATGGTTGATTTCTGGGAACGTAAATTCGATGTCTTAGTGTGCACCACGATTGTTGAATCCGGCATTGACTTACCTTCGGTGAACACACTGATTGTTGACCGTGCTGAGCGACTCGGACTCGGACAGATGCACCAGTTACGTGGGCGAGTGGGAAGAAGTGGACAACGCGCCTACGCGTATCTATTCCATCCAGCTGATCAAGTCATTTCTGAAACTGCGTACGAGAGACTGCGCACCATTGGAGATAACACCGCACTCGGAAGTGGGTTCAAGATTGCCATGCGTGACCTTGAAATCAGAGGAGCTGGAAACTTGCTTGGACACGACCAGTCCGGCCCAGTCGCCGCAGTTGGCTACGACCTCTACGTGCAACTAGTCGCAGAAGCGGTTGCTGACGCCAAGGGCTTTAGCGTGCCAGACGTTGTGCCAATTAACTTGGACGTTCCAGGTGAGGCGCATCTACCGAAGGAATACGTTGAAGCAGATGACGCTCGACTCGAAGCGTACCGACGACTCGCCACAATCACCTCACTCGAAGAGCTCAGTGACCTTCGAGAAGAGTGGACTGACCGCTACGGCGCACTTCCAAAGCCAGCGATTGGACTACTTGAGCTGACCGAGCTTCGACTGCTCTGTATTTCAGAGGGGATAACCAGCGTCACGGTGCTGCCGGCAAAAGTAGGCGTCCGCTCTAAGCCAGTTATTAAAGTCACGCCACTTCTGTTGACGCTCAGCCAGCAGATGCGCTTTCGTCGCAAGTACGGCTCTAATGCATACTCTGAAGATTCCAAGGAACTTCGCTTAGAAGTAGCCGCAAATGGGGCCACGCCTGCTGAGATTTTGCAGCTCCTGCAAGAGGTAACTGAAGTTTCAGCCGCCAACTAATCGGTAGCATGGCTCTGTGCGTCGGTTATCTTTATTCTTCATAATTGCCCTTTTGGGAGCTGGACTCTTTGGGGTCAGTAATTTTTCTTCAGGTATTTCTGCCAATGGAACAAAAGTTTCATCGAACGCTTTTCGTGCAGAACTGACAGCAATCTCAAACAGTCAAAATCTTCAGTGCTACGTGTCTGCTCTTTCTTCACGCAGCTTTGCAGCTGGTGCCGGGGATGCAACAGTGCCCAGTGCTGCAAGTGCAGCGTGGGCAAATCTTCTGATTGAGGGAATAACAATTGATCAGTACGTAACGTCACATTTTCACGTGAACTTTTCATCATCGCAAACACAAGCACAAGCCGCTTCTTCACTCGAAGCTGAAATGACTCAGGCCGCTGCTAAGAATTCACTCACGTGTCCTGGAACTTCAGTTGCAGCGCTCAGCGCTATGCCACACGAAATGAGAACATCACTCATTGAAGCGCAAGCGGCATCATTGTTCTTGCTCAACAAACTCGACACGACTATTCCAATGACGGTAGCGAACATTAAGGCGTACTACGCGCAGCACATTTCTGACTACGACACAATCTGTGTGAGCGTTGCGGTCGTTGCACCATCTCAAGTCTCTGCATTTACCGCAGCGCAGTCGAGCGGTTCTCCGGTTGGTGAATTAGCGAAGAAGTTCTCTGTCGACAAGTCCGCAGCTAAGGGTGGGTCGTACGGGTGCTATTCACCTACCTCTTCTAACTACTCATCTGTGCGCTCAGACACAGTAAAACTCCCACTCAATACGTATTCAGCCCCACAAGGAATTAACTATGGGGGACAGACGTTTGCGTTGTATGTCGCAGCGACAAAGCGCACTTCAACACCTTTTGCTCAGGCAGTAAACGC
>CAIKVF010000077.1 GCA_903830745.1 uncultured Actinomycetes bacterium
ACTAATCTTAACACTCTTTCCCTACACGACGCTCTTCCGATCTGACCTCACCGGTGACATTGGCATTGACGCAACAATCGGTCTAGATAAAGCCGAAAGCCTCTACGAGAAGATCTTCTTTGAATACGGTGATGACTCCGTTGCACAGCTTGGTGGAGTTCACCTCGCATGCGAACAGGCAAGCAACGTGCTCACCAAAGTTCTCGAGTGGGGAAGGCTCATGAGTTACCTTGAGCAATCAACTCGCTACCTCGGATACGACAAGCGCCTGAGCAATGGTCACTACCGCTACTACCGAGACCATGACGTGACCATGTCATCGTTTGGTGCTCGCTACGTTGGCGAAATGGACCGCATGTTCGATACGTATGCGGAACTACTCCCACAACTCGTTGAGTGGCTAACTAAGAAGTTTCCAAAGACTGCAGACGACACTGACTTTGTTTATCGTCAAGCTATTAGGGCTAAGGCGCTTGATGCGGTTCGTGGACTTCTTCCAGCCAGTGCGCTATCAAACCTCGGAATTTACGCATCGGGACAAGCCTATGAATCCTTGCTGCTTCGTATGCGTGCACATCCGCTTCCAGAAGTTCGCGAGTACTCAAAACTCATGATGGATGAACTCGTCAAAGTTATTCCATCATTCTTGAAGCGCGTAAACATCGCCGAGCGTGGAGTGGCGTGGACGACATACCTTGCTGAAACCAAGGGTGCCACAAAAGATCTCATTTCTTCTATGTGGAGCGACATTGAAGCTGAAACAGGCGAGCATGTTCGCCTCGCTGCATACGACAAAGACGGTGAAGCAAAGATTCTCCAAGCGATTGTCTTTGCGAACTCCACAATGTCCCAAGAAGAAGCTTCAAAGCGCGTTGGCGCAATGAACGCGGGGGACCGCTCAAAGTTGATGGCAACGTATGTAGGCGACCGTAAAAATCGTCGTCACCGTCCAGGACGCGCATTCGAATCAACTATGTACCGATTCGAACTTGTAACTGACTATGGCGCCTTTAGAGATCTGCAGCGACACAGACTGCTCACCATTGAATGGCAGCCCCTGACGGTCGAGCTTGGATTCGATGTTCCTGACGTAATCAAGGAAGCCGGGCTCACAGAACCCTTCGTAGCGTCCCTAGAACGCTCTGCAAGCCTCTATTACGACATGCGAGAGCAGTTCCCAGAACAAGCGCAGTACTGCGTTGCATTGGCCTTCAGGATTAGATACGTCATGGAAATGAACGCTCGAGAAGCAATGCACCTCATTGAACTTCGCTCCGGTCCGCAGGGTCATCCGAGTTACCGCAGAGTCGCTCACGAGATGGCCAGACTGATTCGAGAAGAAGCTGGACATCAAGCAATTGCTGACTCTATGAGTTACGTTGATTTCTCAGATACCGACCTAGAACGACTCGAAGCAGAGCGAAATGCTGAAAGAAAACGCGCAAATACCTAAATAATCCAAGTATTAGGGATTTTTAAGGAAATTGACACGTAATCAGCACTTTTACGGCCTACACTTCCATCGCTACAAATAAAGAGTAACTAAGGGAATTTATGTCCGATGACGGAGAAGATGAAGTATTCGACGAAGGCGAACTTGCCGACGGTTTCGAAGAAGAGATCATCGAAGAAGGCGCTGAACTAGAAGACGGTGACGTCCTAGTTGCCGACGAAGATTCAGACGAAGAAGATGTTGCTGCGATTGAAGAAGAAGATAATGCGGTTCCTGCCGTACCTGAGGAAATCGAAGATGTCGCTGACGAAGCTGACGTCGAACTAGCTCTCGATGAAGTTCTCGCCGAAACTATTCGCCGAGACACCACACCTGAAGACGATGACGAAGCGCCGACAACAGAAATAGATCCGACACTTGATCCGAGTGACATTTTGCTTCCTAAGCAGGATGACGAATTCCGCTGCACATCATGTCGACTTCTAAAGAAGATGTCTCAGTTGGCTGACAAGCAGAAGACTCTTTGCCGCGACTGCGTTTGATAGAGATTTCATGTCTGTCACTCTGAGTTCAACAGTGACTCCAGAGATTGAAGCTCTTTGGAGCGAGTCTCTAGATGAAATTGAAGATGCCAGAGGATCTGTTGAGTTCCTGGAGCAAATAAGCAATGGACTCAGTAGCAACGAACTTCTTTCATTCAGTGTTGCTAATGGTCAGCTATGGCTCCATGACGCGGGAGCTGGTTTCGCACTTTGCCGTGACTCAGTGATTCTTGGAATCTACGTGCGGGCGTCTGATCGAAGAAAAGGAATTGCCAAGCAAATGATTACTGAGATGATCAGTAACGCTGGGGCAGTTGATGGTTTTGCACTTCCAGGCGACAGAGCAACTAAGTCGCTCTACGAATCGCTTGGTTGGAAAGCTCGTCTACTTACGATGCGCGGCGATTAGCCGGACGTCGTGGCGCGCGTGATGGCGGTGGTGGTGGCGGAACTGGCATTCCAAGAAGCTTCGCAAGTTCAGGAATAGCACCAGCGTTCTTAATCGCAAGAGCCTTACTTACATCATTAGCCGGAATTCCAACCGGCTTGATGTTGCGGCGAATTGAAGTGTCAACAGCCAATGTCACGATTTCGTTCCAAGCAGTTGCATCGAGGTCAGCAGTCAAGGCCTCTGAAGTCATGGTGACAACCTTTGCAGCCATTTCAGCACTCACACGAGTTGACATGTCTGG
>CAIKVF010000078.1 GCA_903830745.1 uncultured Actinomycetes bacterium
ACCATGATGCACTCATGATGGCCATTGACAGTGGTCAGATTTCTGGACTCGCTGTTGTTCAGAGACTTTCACGTGAACTCCAAGGTGGTGAAGGCGAACAACTTCCTACAACTGTTTCACGCATTCCTAAGACGGGGCGAACAAACCGTCGTGGAGCTGGTGTGTACGTTGAAGGTCTTGATGACGTAATGATTCACCTCGCTAGGTGCTGTTCTCCAGTTCCTGGTGACCAGATCATGGGCTTTATTACCCAGGGTCGAGGAGTATCTGTTCACCGCAGTGACTGCTCGAATGCTGTGGCTTTGGCGCAACGACTCGGTGAGCGAATCATTGAAGTTGAGTGGGACGGCTCGACTGGCGGTCACTTCCGTGCAGTTCTTGAGATTATGGCCTTTGACCGCACACGATTGCTACTTGACGTCTCGAGCGTTATTGCCGAATATCAGCTCAGCATCATCTCCAGTAATTCAAGTACGTCAGGGTCTCGAATTGTTCGAATTGTTTTCGATGTTGAGCTCGCAGATCCAACACACCTAAGTAGTCTTCTTGCAGCACTTAAAAACGTCGACGGCGTTTTTGATGCCTTCCGCCAACTACCAGGTCAGAACAAGAACTCATGAGCGAATTTCAAGCACCCATAGGAACACACGACGTCATTGGTCCTGAGTCGCACGAGTGGGAAGGCCTCATTGGCACGTTCGCTGAGTTCGCACACCGTTTCGGGTTCTCACTCGTCATCTCACCAATGTTTGAAGACATTGGTGTATTTAATCGTGGCATTGGTGAAAACAGTGACGTTGCAAAAAAAGAAATGTACGTTTTCACTGACCGTGGAGATCGCACCTACGCACTTCGCCCTGAAGGAACTGCTTCTGTTGTTCGCGCATTTGTTCAGCACAATCCAACAACGCCGTGGAAGGCTTGGTACGCAACACCAGCATTTCGCTACGAACGCCCACAGGCTGGTCGTTATCGTCAGCACCACCAAGTTGGCGTTGAAGTACTTGGATCAGATGACCCTGCGGTTGACGTCGAGGTTATTACTCTCGCGTGGCGTTTCTACGAAGCAATTGGCTTAAAGCGAATTCGTCTGCTTATTAACTCCATGGGACATGATGAGTGTCGCGGTAAATACGTTGAGTTACTAAAAGCTCACCTGAAGTCGAATGCATCATCGCTCTGTGAAGAACACCAAAAAGTGTGGGAGCAGAATCCGCTTCGCGTCCTTGACTGCAAGAAGGCACCATGTATTGAAGTAACGGTCAAGGGTCCAATGTTGCCTGATCATGTCTGTACTGACTGCAGTGAGCACTTCGCAAAAGTTGTTGCTGGTCTTACGTCACTTGGCATTACGCCAGAGCTAAATCCACGACTAGTTCGCGGATTCGATTACTACACCAGGACAACGTTTGAATTCGTTGCGGACTCGCTTGATGGTGCACAAAATGCCATTGGTGGGGGAGGGCGCTACGACAAGCTCGCCGAAGAGCTCGGTGGAAAGCCAACGAGCGGCATTGGATTTGGATCCGGCATTGAGCGACTACTTCTAACAAGACAAGCTGAAGGCGTTTCGTCTGCGCTCGTTGACCGCTCGGTTGATGTGTTTGTGATTGACACCACAGATGATGACCTTGCTACATCACTCTGTGATGAACTTCGCCGACACGGACTCAGTGTTGAGCGTGCATTTGACGGACGCTCAATGAAGTCTCAAATGAAACTCGCTGATAAATCAGGAGCCCGCTTCGCACTGCTTATTGGTCCCCAAGAACAGGCCGCTGGTCAGGTTACGATTAGAGACCTACGTAGCGCGGATCACGAGCAGGCACAAAGCCAGGTTTCTCGTGATGCGGTGACTGCAGCGATTTTCAATCTAATAACGAAGTGAAGTGACAATGTCAAAGAATTATGAAGCCACCAGCATGCGCGACATGCTTTGCGGATCAGTTAACGCTGCCCACATTGGACAGAAACTGAGCGTATGTGGCTGGGTCGCCAAGCGTCGTGAACACGGTGAACACCTCGCGTTTGTTGACCTCCGTGACCGTTCAGGGCTTCTCCAGGTTGTCGTTGACGGCAAAGTTGATGTTCGCTCTGAATACGTAATCCGCGTAACTGGAACTGTTACTAAGCGCCCAGAGGGCACCATCAACGACAAGCTTGCAACTGGTGAAATTGAACTCACTGACTGCACTGTTGAAATTCTTTCAGCTGCAGAACCTCCTCCATTCCAGCTTGATGAGCGCGTCGACATTGACGAGCAAGTTCGACTCAAGTATCGCTACTTAGACATCCGCCGCGAAAAAATGCAACGCAACCTTCGACTTCGCGCTGCAGTTAACACCTCACTTCGTAACTCCATGGAAGCGCAAGGCTTCTGTGAAGTTGAAACACCACTTCTTTGGGCACCAACACCTGAAGGAGCTCGCGAGTTTGTAGTTCCTTCTCGACTTCACCCGGGTGACTTCTACGTTCTTCCGCAGAGCCCACAGATTGCCAAACAACTTCTTATGGTTGGTGGATTCGATCGTTATTACCAAATTGCTCGTTGTCTTCGAGATGAAGACCTTCGTGCAGATCGTCAGTTCGAATTTGTTCAGCTCGACCTCGAAGCAAGTTTCGTGACTCAAGAAGACATTCTCGCGTTTGTTTCCGAAGCAGTACTAAACGCTGCAGAAGTTGCCACCGGAACTCGTCCCGGTCCGATTGGATCAATGACGTGGCACCAGGCGCTTGACGAATACGGAACAGATAAGCCCGACCTGCGCTTTGGAATGGTTCTTCGTGACCTCTCTGAAGTCTTTGCAACAACTGAAGTGAAGGCGTTCTCAGCTCCAACGGTGAAGGCCATTCGTGTTCCTGGCGGTGCAGAGTTTTCTCGCGCCAAGCTCGATCAACTTACCGATCAAGCCAAGGAACTCGGAGCGAAGGGTCTTGCGTGGTTCCGCATCACTGGCGAAGGCGTTGACTCACCACTCGCGAAGTTTCTCAATGAAACTGAAATTGCCGCGATCGCTGCAGTAGACGGTGCGCAAGTTGGCGACATTGTTTTCTGTGTTGCTGATGAATACGCACAAGCCTGCAAGGTTCTTGGCTCTATTCGTGTAATCCTTGGTGCTCCTCCAGTCAGTGAAGGACCTCATCATTACGTCTGGATTACAGACTTCCCGATGTTCGAAGGCATTGACGAAGACGGCAACCCAATTGCTGCTCACCACCCGTTCACAATGCCTAACCCTGATGACATTCATCTCATGAAGAGTGACCCTCTAAAGGTGCGCGCTCGTTGCTACGACCTCGTGCTTAATGGATGGGAACTTGGAAGTGGGTCAGTTCGTATTAGTGACGCAGCTATTCAGGCTCAAGTCTTCACTTCGCTCGGAATTAGCGATGAAGAAGCAGAAAGCCGATTCGGATTCCTCATGGGAGCCTTTAAGTACGGAGCTCCACCACACGCAGGATTCGCTTTTGGAATTGACCGTTTGGTCGCAATCTTTGCGGGAGAAGAAAACATCCGTGAAGTTATTGCGTATCCAAAGACTCAGTCGGGTTCTGACCTCATGACTGGTGCGCCAAAGAACATTTCTGAGCGCCAACTTCGTGACCTCAGAATCAAACCAGTTCTTAAGGGTTAACTACGTCACTCTTTGACGACGCCGTGGCTCAACGCCTGAAGCAAGCAGCACCTCTCGCCGAACTACTTCGACCAAGAACTTTGGACGAAGTAGTAGGACAGTCTCACCTCGTTGGCCCAGACGGTCCACTACGAAGCTTCGTAGGCGCACAACAACTCACTTCAATGATTCTTTGGGGACCAGCAGGAACCGGGAAGACAACACTGGCTCGTATTCTTGCAACGTCGGCTGGTTACGCGACTGAAAGTCTTTCTGCCGTTACTGGTGGAGTGAAAGATGTTCGTGAGGCTCTCAGTCGTGCACATGATCGCCTCGGTGAGCGCGGACAAAAAACTGTTTTGTTTATTGATGAGGTTCACCGGTTCAATAAGTCCCAGCAAGACCTACTTCTTCCAGCGACCGAGTCTGGTGAGATTGTTCTCATTGGCGCCACAACTGAGAATCCATACTTCGAAGTGAACGCTGCACTCATGAGTCGGTGCACTCTGTGGCGACTGAAGCCACTCACTGAA
>CAIKVF010000079.1 GCA_903830745.1 uncultured Actinomycetes bacterium
CTGCCCTTCAGCATCCCTGTTAACGAAGACGACCTTCCGCCTTTTGATAGAGATGCAACTTCATTTCGATATGACCGTTGGCATGGCTGGTGGCACCTGGCACGAAATAACACAGCACCGGCGTTCCCATTCGGATTCGGACTCTCCTACACCACCTTTTCCCTAAGCGATCCCAAAGTCGAGCTGGTCGGTGATGTCATCAACATTCAAGTGAATGTCAATAACACTGGAGAGCGCAACGGGGCTGACGTCGTGCAGGTCTACGCAACGCTGCCTGATCCCAGTTCGCCACCACGACTCGTAGGGTTCGAAAGGGTTGAAGTAGATGGACACGGAGTCGTTACGACATCGCTACTGGTCCCCGTCGAACGACTGGCAACGCGTGATGCACAGAGTCACTCTTGGTTACCTGCTTCAGGAAGTCACCGTATTATTCTTGCTCGATGCGCAACTGACCCTGACGCCATTGTCTTAGAGATTGCTCTCTAGTTTTAGAGCGCTCCACTCTTAGATGTTGTTGCATCTAGTGACGATCTAGCCACCCAAGCAGAGTTGCGACCATGCGTGGGTCTGCACGTAACTGGTGACCAGCTCCTTGAATAATGCGAAGTTCCGCATGTTGCTGCGCCGCATCAACAAGATCTCTTGCATCTTGAGCTGGGACTTCTATGTCATCAGAGCCGTGACCAATGAGCAGGCGACGTGGAGGAATTTTTGCAGCTGACCCGAGTGGGTCAATTGACATCACGTCGTCATAGAGTTCATTCACTGACTGCAACGCAACAGCGTCACTCACAACACCGGCGAGTTTTATCCCTCGATGAAATTCTTCTGGAGTCCCGCTCCACTGAGGCAAGTGCGCAGGAGCTGCAAATGTTGCAACACCCTGGATGCGTTCATCGTTTGCTGCAGTGTTTAGAGCTAACGCTCCCCCGAACCCGAAGCCTGCGAGTGAGATACGTTGCTTCTCTTTAGCAATGCGCTCAATAACAGTTGTGATGTCTTGTTTCCACTGCGTGGCGCTGAATGTTCCGGTGCTTCCACCAACACCAGAGAGCGTTCCCGTGGCAACCGTCCAGCCAGATTCATTCGCTAAGTGTTCAGCTAGTTCTGGGAGAAGTCCTGCCGCTTGGCGACCCATGCCCATGGTGCGTGGAAGGCCATGCATCAAAATAAGGATGTGACCGGACGTAGATGTTGAAGAACTCGTAGCGATACGAAGTTCTAGGTGAGACGAACCACTTATTAGTTGCTCGTGATCGAGCACCTAATTAGATTCCTAGTCGTGTAGCGAGAAGTTCGCGGTGGTATGAAGGCTCACCAAGGAACAATTCAGAACTCTTGGCACGCTTGAAGTACAGGTGAGCGTGGTGCTCCCATGTAAATCCAATTCCACCGTGAATCTGAATGTTCTCTGCTGCACAGTGGAAGTACGCCTCTGAACAGAATGACTTTGCGAGACTTGCTGCAATTGGCAACTCGTCGCTCATCTCTTGCGAAGCCCATGCTGCGTAGTACGCAGCTGACTTTGCAGATTCAACGTCGAGGAGCATGTCTGCACACTTGTGCTTGATTGCCTGGAATGAACCAATTGGACGACCGAACTGAACACGCTGCTTTGCGTACTCAACTGCGTTAGTTAGTACGCGCTGTGCGCCACCAACCTGCTCAGCAGCAAGTGCTGATGCAGCAATCTGGAGTGTTGTCTGTAGGCCAGCTAGAGCTGCGCCTTCAGTTCCAATGAGAACACCAACAGCGTCCTTAAGTTCAACCTTTGACTGCTTACGAGTCTGGTCCATTGTTGCAAGTTGTGTGCGTGTAACACCAGCAGCATCACCAGCAACAGCGAAGAGTGAAAGACCCTTTGAAGTTTGTGCTGGGACCAAGATAAGTGATGCAGTATTTGCGTCAGTTACGTAGCTGAATGTTCCGCTCACCTTGAATGAGTCACCTGAACCAGTTGCTGTTGCCTTGATCTTTGAAAGATCCCAGTCGCCAGCTTCGTCAGTAAGTGCAACAGTTGCGATTGTTTCGCCAGATGCAATTCCTGGAAGGAACTGCTTCTTGTTGGCATCAGTTCCAACTTGTAGAAGTGCATTTGATGCAAGAGCAACAGTTGAGAAGTATGGAGAGCAAAGAAGTGCTGCACCCATTTCTTCGAAGACAACGTAAAGCTCAACAGGTCCGTAACCCTGGCCACCAAATTCTTCTGGGATGCCAAGTCCTTGTAGTGCGAGTTCGTTCGCCATCATTGACCAGACGCCAGGGTCGTAGCCTTCGTCAGTAGCCATTACGCGGCGTACTTCTGTCTCTGGTGACTTCTCTTCTAAGAAGCGCTTCACCATCTTGCGTAGTTCGTCTTGTTCTTCGCTGAATCCGAAATTCATGATGTCCTTTTCCCTTACCGGTGAGTAGCCCGGCCCTATGTGACATTAGCCAAAATCCATGACCTCTGGCGAAAGGTGGCAGTCTTGAGGGATGGAAAAGGTTGAACTTCTGTGGAGTAGCGAAATTGCTGAGATTCGCCGACTAGTGGTGGGTCCACTCTCAAACAACGTATTCATCATTACTTGTCGCCAAAGTGACGAGTCGGTCCTGATCGACGCCGCAAATGAGGCGGAGCTACTCCTCGAAGCGGCGAGCACTTTTAAGGTTAAAAAGGTCTTAACGACGCACGGTCACTGGGACCACATTGGAGCGGTCGAAGAATTCCGTGCCGCCCAGATCCCGGTCATGGTCGGCGAAGGTGATAAATCAATGCTTTCGAGTTACGACGAGACCATTGTCGACCAGGACCTGATTACGTGTGGGTCACTTCGGATTCGAGCACATCACACCCCTGGACACACACCGGGCAGCACCTGCTTTTCATTGCTCTCAACACCACTACTTTTCACTGGTGACACGTTGTTCCCGGGTGGGCCGGGAAATACAACATTCGAAGGTGGTGACTTCACCACGATCATCACCTCACTAGAGAAGCTGTACGCGAAGTTTGACGACGAGACAGTCTTCTGGCCGGGCCACGGGGACAGTTCCACCATTGGCA
>CAIKVF010000080.1 GCA_903830745.1 uncultured Actinomycetes bacterium
CTCAACCTACGGACAGCCTCTTATTGATGCGGTTGGACAAGACGGAAAAATTCACGCAACGTTTAATCAAACAGTTGCACGAACTGGCCGTCTTTCATCGGAGAATCCAAACCTCCACAATATTCCAGTTCGTAGCCAAGAAGGCCGTCGCCTTCGCTTCGCTTTTATTCCAACTGCCAAGTGGAATCTGTGCGTTGCTGACTACAACCAAATTGAACTTCGAATCCTTGCTCACTTAGCCCAGGACTCCGGTCTTCTTGCCGCCTTCAGCTCTAATGAAGACGTTCACCGCACAATTGCAGCATCAGTGTTTGGAGTGAAGCCAGACAAGGTCGATCACGAACAGCGAGAACAAGCTAAAGCCGTCTCGTACGGACTTGCGTACGGGATGGAAGCATTCGGTCTATCTCGTCGCCTCGGAGTCTCTGTTGGCGAAGCAAAGAAAATTATGGATGCCTACTTCGCTGGGTTCCCAGATCTTCGTAAATACATGGACAACACCATTAAGGAAATTCGCAACAACGGATACTCCAGAACTGAGTTCGGTCGCATTCGTCCATTCCCAGACCTTGCAACTGCTGTTGGGCCGCAGCGCCAAGCCGCAGAACGTCAAGCCATGAATGCAGGCATTCAGGGACTCGCTGCCGACATCTTTAAGAACGCTCTTGTACGCCTAGACCGCAAACTCACCTCGGAAAAGCTCCAAGCTCGACTTATCTTGCAGGTTCACGACGAAGTAGTAGTGGAGGCTCCTGAGAAGGAAAGAGAGCAGGTTGAGGCGATTGTGCTCGACTGTTTGATGAACGCTGCGAAACTGACCGTTCCGCTAGAGATTTCGCTCCACTGGGGCGATAACTGGGCGGCGGCGAAGGGCTAAGTGCCCCGGTGGTAGGGTTGTCTGCTGGGTTTACACCGGAAACCCAGTCCCTATTGCCTAGATGATCCCGGTGTGATCTGTATTGGATGTACGCATGACGGACGCCACAAGCCTCCTTTCCTCCCAGCAAATGGGAACCTTTAACGCTGATGGAACGTATGTTCCTCGTGTTATCACCGAAGACAACCTTGTAGGAACTGACCTTGCTGAACTTGTTGGCAACAGTGTCCTTGAGTTTGACGATGGCGACCTCGTAGTTGGAACAGTCGTAAAGATTGACCACGACGAAGTTCTCCTCGACATTGGCTTCAAATCAGAAGGTGTAATCCCTTCACGCGAACTTTCTATTCGCAATGACGTAGATCCATCTGAAATTGTTTCAATGGGCGAGCGCGTTGAGTGCCTCGTACTTATGAAAGAAGACAAAGAAGGACGACTCGTTCTCTCTAAGAAGCGCGCACAGTACGAAAAGGCCTGGGCAAACATCGAAGAAATCAAGAACCGTGACGAAATGGTTAAGGGTGTTGTTATTGAAGTAGTTAAGGGTGGTCTTATCGTTGACATTGGTCTCCGCGGATTCCTTCCTGCTTCACTCGTTGAACTCCGTCGAGTTCGCGAACTACAGCCATACATTGGCCAGACAGTTGAAGCCAAGATCATTGAACTTGACCGCAACCGCAACAACGTTGTGTTGTCACGTCGTGCATGGCTCGAAGAGACACAGAAGGAACAGCGTGGGGACTTCCTCACGAACCTGAAGCCAGGAGAGCGCCGTCACGGAGTTATTTCGTCGGTTGTTAACTTTGGTGCCTTCGTGGACCTCGGCGGCATGGACGGTCTTATTCACGTCTCAGAGCTCAGCTGGAAGCACATTGACCACCCAAGTCAGGTCGTTACCGTAGGTGACGAAGTTGATGTTGAAGTGCTCGAAGTTGACTTCTCTAAAGAGCGCATCTCACTTTCACTCAAGGCAACGCAGTCTGACCCATGGCAAGTATTTGCTGAGTCACACGCAGTTGACCAGTTGGTCTACGGCCGCGTAACGAAGCTTGTTCCATTCGGAGCATTCGTTCAGGTTGGAGACGGCATTGAAGGTCTCGTTCACATTTCAGAGCTTGCTGCTCACCACGTAGACACACCTGACCAGGTTGTGGCTGCTGGAGAAGAGCTATGGGTGAAGATCATTGAACTCGACACCGCAAAGCGTCGCATCAGTCTTTCTGTGAAGCAGGCAGCTGATGGTGGAGAAGTTTCTGCTGAATACCGTGAGGCATTCGGTTCACACGCTTATGACACTGAGGGTAACTACATTGGTGGCGTTGAGTACGGTGAATTCACACCAGAAACAGAAGCACAGGCTGCATGGGCTGAGTATGCAACTGAAGTGACAAAGGCACCTGAGGCTTCGGCTGAAGTTGCTGCAGTTGCAGAAGTAGCTGCTGAAGAGGCACCAAGCGCTGAATAGTTTTAGATAAGTAAATAGCCCGTTCTCTATGCCATAAGGCCTTGAGAACGGGCTATTTTCGTTTTTTAGACGTTGCAGCTACTGACTTAGGAGTTAGCGAAGTCCGCCATGTGACGAGCAGTGTCGTGGGAAATGTCGGGACAAGCAATTGGAAGAATCTCTGTTCCGTGCATAGTTCCAAGAATCATTCGGCCGCGAGCTTGAACGCCAGCTTCAAGAAGGAGTCGATAGAACTCAACACCTTCATCACGTAGTGGATCACATTCGTTGACGCTGATAACCGTTGGTGGAAATCCTGTTACATCTTCAACCGTTGCGAACGCTGGCCACGCAATTGGATTCTTCGAATTGAACTCTTCGATTCCATAACCATGGATTCCACGGTTGTTGTGGATGTCAATGAAGATTCCATTGTTCTCAACGGTTGATGGGAAGCGAGCATCTGGATACTTACCAACGATGTAGGGACACAGTGCGTAAAGACCCTTCACAAGTCCGAGGTTGCCCTCTTTCTTTAGCGCAAGCGCAGTTGCGAGAGTTAAGTTTC
>CAIKVF010000081.1 GCA_903830745.1 uncultured Actinomycetes bacterium
AGGCAAGGGATTAAACGAGAGTAAGGCATTGCTCTAAAAAGTTGAGCCCAGCATCACCACTTTTTTCTGGGTGAAACTGAACGCCGAAGAATGACCCATTTCGCACAGCAACGCAGAATCCGTCAGACGTCGCAACGGTGTCAGGTGACTGTCCAACGAATGAGTGCGCAAAATAAAAAGACTCATTCCATGGATCTACATTGGCCCATCCGAGTCGTGGCACGCGGTCTGCCTGCAGACGACGAACGTCGCCTTCAAGTAGTCCTAGGCAAGTAACACCGTCATCTTCTTCACTCGTCTGAAGCGCTAACTGCATTCCTAGACAAATACCAAGTGTTGCTCCACCATTACTGAATCGCGTACGAAGTGCATCAGCAGCGCCAGTTTGATTTAAGTGTTCCATGGCACTTCGCGCCGATCCAACACCGGGAAGAACTACGAATGATGCTTCAAGAATTGCTTCTGGGTCGCTAAGAACAACACTTGTTCTGCCGAGGTGCGTTAATGCAGCGCGAACTGAGCGGGTATTGCCCGCTCCGTAGTCCACAACAACAACATCGCTCACAGCGTTCCCTTAGTTGAATTGATCTGTGTTCCAGTCTTTACGAGTGCTTGTGCCATGGCACGACCAACAGCTTTGAAGCAAGCTTCAGCAACGTGGTGAGCATTTTTTCCTGATGCAGTTACGTGCAGCGTGATGCGTGCAGTTTGTGCGAGGGACTCAAATGCGTGAGCAGCCATACCTGGATCTGGATCAATTGAGATGTTCGCAGTAGCACGACCCGATAGGTCCACAACGGCGTGAGCGATTGCTTCATCCATTGGAACTCGCGCTTCGCCGTAGCGAGCAAGACCCTTACGATCTCCAAGTGAAATGTCGAGTGCTTCGCCAAAGGTTCGCATCATGTCTTCAACAACGTGGTGCTCGCCTGTTTCTAAGTCTCCAACGCCTTCGAGTCGAAGATCCATGCCTGCGTGGAACGCAAGTGCGTGCAGCATGTGGTCGTAGAAGCCTTGCCCGGTGTTCACGTACACACGTCCTTCACCTGGAATACGGAGGCGAACGGTCAGAAGTGTTTCTGCAGTAGCTCGACGGTAGCGAAGTGGTGATGTTTCAACATCTTCACCCTTGAGTACTGCACGAAGCGCACTAAGCAGCATGTCGTCATCAATTTCATCACGAATACTGATTCGAAGTCCGCCCTTAAACGCGCGAACAATTGTGCCGTACGGCATCAACTTGTCAACGAGTTCCTGTGGGTTTTCCATAGGGATAAAGAGGAAGTTCGTGTACGACTTCGCTGGAACTAGCCCAAGTGTGCTCAGCTCTTTGACCATTCGTTCGCGCTCAGCTATTTGACCCTCAATGTTGAGAGGAACTGAAATCGCTGCAAGCGCTAGAGATGCAGAGAGTGCAGATACCGAAAGAGGTGCTTGTCTCGAGGTGATGACTGCGGTTAATTCTTTATTTGCAATGGCGTAGCCAACACGAGCGCCAGCCAGGCCGTACGCCTTAGAGAATGTGCGAAGAATAATTGCACCGTTGTCAACTTCATCAAATGCGTCAACGCCTGCGTAATCGGCGTACGCCTCATCAATAACGAGTTGTCCAGGCACCTTAGGGATGTCAGGAAGCTCCCCCGTTGGGTTGTTTGGTCGGCAAACAAATACGAGGTCAGCCTTCTGTGGATCGTCAACAATCGTGGCACCAGCCATGATTGCGGCGTATCTGTACATTGAGTAGGAAAACGCAGGAACAGTTGCAATCGTTCCACCTTCAGCAAAGATGCGTGTGAGCAGAACAATGAACTCATCGCTACCCGCACCAATTGCAACTTGATCGAGATCTACTTCGTGCTTATCTGCAATCGCTTGACGAAGTGACTCGTAGCGTCCACGGTCGTATTCATTTATGTCAGCAAGCGCTTTTGCGAGTGCCGCTGGACGTGCTGTAGCAGGTGGTGTTGCTGGAGTATTGCCATCAAATCGAATGATGTTGCGTGGGTCTATTCCTACAGACGCAGCAATCGCTTCGTTCGAAGGTGGCCACTGATATGCCTCGAGGGCTTGCGGCCTAGTCACGACGCGCCGTGGCCTTGTGATTTGGCAGACCTTCAAGTTCTGCAAGTGCTTCAATTGTTGGTGCCAATTTCTCAAGTCCTTCTTTGGTCACGCGCTGGACAGTTACAGTTTTCATAAAGCTCTCAAGGCCAAGACCGCCAGTTGACTTAGACCAACCGCCGGTTGGAAGAACGTGATTTCCACCAGTTGCATAGTCCCCAGCAGGAACTGGTGAGTACTTACCAACAAACACTGAACCAGCATTTCTGATTCGTGGCGCCAGTGACTCAGCCTTTTCGCCAAGCAAGAAAACGTGTTCTGCCGCGTACTTTTCAACTTCTAGAAGCGCAGCTTCAAGATCATTGCCAACACGAACAATGAATCCTCGCGAATCTGGACCGTGCTCCATTTGTGCTGCCATTTCTTGCTCGACAAGTGTTTCATCGACGCCGTCGTCTGCGACAACCACAATTTCACTTGGTCCAGCTGGAAGATCAATTGCAACATCCTGGCTAACTATCAACTTTGCAGTATTCACCGCAGCGTTACCTGGTCCAAAAATCTTGTCAACCGGTGCCATTGATTCAGTACCGTATGCCATGGCAGCAATTGCTTGTGCTCCACCAATCGCCCACACTTCATCAATACCGAGCAGCGCAGCTGCAGCGGCCACTGCTGCAGCACCACTTGGCGGAGTGCAGACAACAATTCGATCAACACCAGCAACCTGTGCCGGAATGCCAGTCATAATGAGTGAAGAAACAAGATTCTTAGGTACATAGAGACCGACTGAACGAAGTGGTGTCCAGCGGCGCTCAAGAGTTACACCAGGAGTTACTTCCATCATGATGTCCTTTGGGCGCTGCGCAGCGTGCCACGTACGTACATTTTCTGCGGCGGCGAGAATTGCTGCAGTTGGGATGTCACCATACGCTTCAGCACGTTGTGGCTTTTCGTAGTTGGTACCATCGAAAAGATTTGTCCATTCAACTACCGCAGCATCACCACGGTTTCGAACATCATTGACAATGTCTTCAATGGTGAACTTGCGATCTACTTTTACTTGAGAGCTCATCGGACCATTCTTTCTACTGGCAGGGTAAGAATTGAGCTTGCGCCACTTGCTTCAAGCTTTGGAAGTAGTGACCAGATGTCAGCCGCTGGAACTAGAGCGTGCACTGAAACAGTGCTGCCATTTGCGAGGTCCATGATTGTTGGTGAGCCCTTTGTTGGAAGTAGCGCAGTCACCTTTGAAAGATCACTCTTTTCAACATTGCACATGAGGTA
>CAIKVF010000082.1 GCA_903830745.1 uncultured Actinomycetes bacterium
CGAGTTGGAATTCTCGTGGGTTCGTTACTAGCTATTTCAACTGGTGTCTGGTTAGCTTTGTCGCTTCGAAATAAAGTGACGCCGACGACTTAAGCGTTTTGTGGCTTAGGTTCCTTTGGAAGTCCAAGTGCACGCTCACCAATGATGTTGCGCTGAATTTCTGCAGTTCCACCCCAGATTGTCTCTGAGCGTGAGAAGAAGAATCCTGCCTGAAGTTCTGAAACTGGATAGTCCTCGCGTCCACGACGTACTCCTGTGAGTGCTCCGCCTTCAGACCCGCCGTTACCGGTAAGGATTTGTCCTTCCATTCCAAGAATGTCAACTGCGAGGTTCATTGTTGAACGGTGCATTTCTGACCAGAACATCTTGTTGCACGCTCCGAGCAATGCCGAGTTGTGTGTTCCTTGAAGTCCGTCAGTGAGTGAACGGTAACCATTGATCTGCATGATCTTGACGCTCTGCCACGCCTTCACAAGGTTGTCGCGAACCATCTTGTCTTCGTTCTTCTTGACGCGCTTTGTTTCTTTAACAATGTGTTCCCATTCCTTCAAGAAACGGCGGTAACCAGTTGTTGAAGACGCTCCACGCTCAAATCCGAGAGTGGTCATTGCGACCTTCCAGCCGTTGTTTACTCCACCTACAACATTGTTCTTAGGGCAACGTGCGTCGGTGAAGAACACTTCGTTGAATTCTGCTGATCCGTCTACTTGAATAATTGGTCGAACTTCTACACCTGGTTGGTGCATTGGAACGAGGAGGTAGCTGATACCGGCATGCTGTGGTGCCGTTGGGTCAGTGCGGACCATGAGGAACACATAGTCAGCGTGCTGAGCAAGAGTGGTCCATACTTTTTGTCCGTTGATTACCCACTCGTCACCGTCGAGCACTGCTGTGGTCTTAAGGCTTGCGAGGTCTGATCCAGAGTTTGGCTCAGAGAAACCTTGGCACCAAGAAATTTTTCCACCCAAGATGCCAGGAATGAATTCTTGCTTCTGCTCTTCGGTGCCCCACTGAAGAATTGTTGGTCCAACAAGAGTGTCACCAAAGAAGTCAGCGCGCATTGGTGCTTCTGCACGTGCGAACTCTTCGTTCAGTACAACTTGTTCAATAAGAGAGAGTCCCTTGCCGCCGTACTCTTGTGGCCATCCTGCGCAGATCCATCCACCTTCGAAGAGCTTCGCGGTCCAACCTGCGTTGAATGCGGTCCTCTCTTCAGCGGACATTTTGAATCCAGGTTCGAACCATCCCTTAGGGAGATTCGCTTCGAGCCACGTCCTAACTTCGGCGCGGAATGCTTCTGATTCTTGGGGGTATGTGAGATCCATACAGGGCATAATAGCCATGTTTTATAGGGGTTACTCACGAGTTGGCGTCTGCCTCAAAATTAGGGGAGAATGGATGACTTCGCCGAACCGAAAGCAGTATTTCTTGCCTCGTCCAATCAAGCAGACCATCGCCGAGACCAGAGCGTCTTGGGCCCTTTCTAAGACCATCACGGTCCCAGGTCGTATTGAGCCACGTCCGGCGCA
>CAIKVF010000083.1 GCA_903830745.1 uncultured Actinomycetes bacterium
CGTTCCTTGGTGACGCTCCGGTGATGAAGACAACTGCAGTTTCTGGAAAGGGCGTTCACCGAATCCTTCCTGCTCTTTCAATAGCTGCAGCAGACTATGTAAAGCGTGTGCCAACAGGTGCGCTAAACCGTGCGATTCGAGACATCCAAATCAAGCAACCTGCTCCAACGGGCAAGATTCGTTACGCAGTTCAGGGTGCAATTGAGCCTCCAACATTTACGTTGTTCGTTTCAGGAAAGATTCCTTCTACCTACATGCGCTACATCGAGAGATCGCTTCGTGAGCGTTTCGAACTTGGAAATCAGCCAATTCGAGTGCGAGTCCGTACTGAATAATGACGAAGTGGTGTGAAGACTGCGACCGCCCTGTAGAGGGTGAGTATTGCGAGGTCTGTGGAAATCAGATCAAAGAGCTGGCTAAGGAACCCATTCCTTGGCGCTGGCGTTTCTTTATTTTCTGCACAGTTATTTACGTCATCTGGCGTATCTATCAATTAGTTTCTTGGCTAACCCACTAGGAGGAATCATGCCGATTTATGCACTGGGGGACCGAGTCCCAACAATTCACGAGGATGCATACGTACATCCTGAAGCAGTAATCATTGGTGACGTTCGAATCGGAAAAGATTCAACCATCTGGCCAGGCGCTGTGCTTCGTGGTGACTACGGAACAATCATTGTTGGAGAGCGCACATCAATTCAAGACGGCAGCGTTATTCACGCAACTGCTGAGCTGCAAACAACTGTTGGAGACGACTGCGTCATTGGACACATTGTTCACCTAGAGGGATGCACAATCCATAGCGGTGCACTTGTTGGCAACGGAGCGAACGTTCTTCACCGCGCAGTTGTAAACACTGGAGCAACGGTTGCTGCGGGAGCCGTTGTTAGAAACGATGCCGTAATTCCTGAGAATGCGTTAGCGGTTGGTGTGCCAGCAATCATTAAAGAGAACGCCAGTCACGCACAGTACATAATCATGGGAGCTGCGCTGTATGTAGAGAATGGAAAGCGCTACAAGAAAGATCTTCGAAAGCTTTAGCTATTCGAAATTGCAACAAGCTTTTCTAAAGCAGTGCCAGCGGAACCGCTCAGAACACTCTGCTTAGCAATTTCAAATCCTTCTGCAATTGATGTTGCTTTTCCAGCAACGATTAATGCGAGTCCTGCATTCGCACACACCACATCAAAGACTGGTCCCTGAGTGCCATTAAGGAAACTGCGAACAACCTCAACATTTGTTGCAACGTCTCCACCGCGAATAGCTGAAACGTCGTGCGAGATGCCCAGTTCTTTAGCTGCATCTACGCGCTTGGTTTCAATGGAGCTACCAGTTACGTAGTGCAGTGTGGCATTTGATCCCAGTGAAAGTTCGTCAAGTCCGTCATCAGAGTGAACAAGAATCGCGAATTCGATTCCTCGAGCTCCAAGGACCGCAGCCATCTGTTCCATAATCTGATTTTGCGATACACCAATTAGCGCTTTGGAAACGAGTGCTGGATTAGCGAGTGGTCCAAGAACATTGAATACAGTACGAAATCCAAGGGCACGTCTAATTGGTGTGAGGTATCCGAGTGCATGGTGAAACGTGGGTGCAAAGCAGAAACCAATACCAGCTTCTTCAACACACGCTTTAACAATTTCTGCAGGAGCATCGAGGCGAACTCCAAGGGCTTCAAGAACGTCAGCAGAACCAACAGAAGATGATGCAGCTCTGTTTCCATGCTTGGCGATCTTTACGCCACTTCCAGCAACTGCGAGTGAAGCCATGGTCGAGATGTTCACGGTGTGCAGCTGGTCTCCACCCGTTCCAACGATGTCCATCGCACTGGGGTCAACGCTGAATGTTGTGGCGGACGCAATCATTGCGTCAACGAAACCAGTCATTTCAACTGCGGTCTCACCCTTTGCAGTGAGTGCAGTTAGAAAGCTCGCAATAAGAGGGGCTTCAATCTTTCCGTCAAGGATTTGAGCCAGGGCGTCACGGGCTTCAGATCGCTCTAAATTTGTGCCTCGCACAAGTGGGTTTAGGACATCCTGGGAAAACGAAACAGCCATGGACATACGATACCCCCGGACTTCAGAGCGCTGATCTCCAAGTAGAATTGATGAATGGCGGCGACATATCTAGACGACATTGTCGAGTTTCACAGGCAACGAGTATCTAAGGACGCCCGTAACTGGAAAGAGCGCGCCGAATCTCTTCGTTACTCTGGTCCGTCATTTCGCGACGCCCTGAAGAACAATCCAAATGTTGCAGTTATCGCTGAAGTGAAGCGACGCTCGCCATCAAAGGGATGGATCAACGAAGACCTTGACGCAGCATCTCTTGCTAAGAGTTATGTCGCCGGGGGAGCAAGTGCGATCTCGGTACTGACCGATGAAAAGCACTTCAGTGGGTCAGTTGCTGACTTAAGTGATGTTCGAGGCGCCGTAAGCGTGCCAATTCTTCGAAAAGATTTCACACTCGGAGCCAATGATGTTCTTGACTGCATAGAAATCGGTGCATCAGCGGTGCTCTTGATTGTGGCTGCACTCAGTCAGAGTGAACTACGTGATTATTTCGAACTAGCAGCGCAAGTTGGACTAGACGCACTAGTTGAGGTTCATGATGAAACTGAAGCACAACGAGCTTTAGATGTTGGTGCAACAATTATTGGCATTAATCAACGTGATCTTCATTCGTTCTCTGTTGACACTGATCGAGCTGCAAGAGTTGCCAGGTCTCTTCCTTCCAGTGTCATTTCAGTCTGTGAATCTGGACTCAAGGACCTACAAGATGTTCAAAACGCAAGTAGTGCAGGATTCGACGCCGTGCTCATTGGTGAGACCTTCGCCTCTGCTCCAGACCCAGAAGTTTCCGTAAGAGGACTTTCTTCAGTTCTAAAGAGTTCAAATGGTTGAGCTCGATCTTCTTCCTTCGTTCATCAAAATTTGTGGAATCACTTCCGTACGAGACGCGACGTATGCAGTTGATGCAGGTGCAACGGCGATTGGCCTTGTATTTGCAAAATCACCTCGAAAGATTGACGCAACCACGGGACAAGAAATTTCTTCGTACGCCAAAGACAAGATTCTTCGAATTGGAGTATTTAAGGATCAATCAGATGCTGAGATTCTTTCGATTGTCACTCAAGTAGAGCTTGACTGCGTTCAACTTCACACTGCACTCAGCACGGAGCTCGCTTCTGAACTACGAAAACTGGGAGTTGCAATCATTAAGGCAATGTCAATTGGAACAGAAGAAATTGAGGACTTCGATGAGCACCGTGTCGACGCTGTGCTCATAGATGGTCCTGCCCCCGGCAGTGGAGAAGAACATTCCTGGGCTGACGTGCAACAGAACCATTTTCAGCGCCCAATGATCGCTGCTGGAGGGCTGAATAGTTCCAATATTCTGCGCATAGTCTCGAGTACGAGTGCTTGGGGAGTTGATGTTTCTTCGGGTTGCGAATCTGCACCCGGAAAGAAGGATCAACTTAAAGTGCAAGAATTTGTAACTAAGGCCAACAAGGCGTTTGTTCAACAGGAGGACATAAGTGACTGATGCAAAGACATTCATGCAAGCTCCTGACGAGCGGGGACGCTTTGGTGAGTTCGGAGGTCGCTTCGTACCTGAAGCTCTCATGCCAGCGTGCCTAGAGCTCGAAATCGCATTCAAGGACGCCTGGTCAGATCCTGCGTTCATCGAGGAATACAACACGGTGCTGCGCCAGTTCGCTGGAAGACCAACACCAGTGACACCACTGCTTCGACTCTCAGAAAAACTCGGCATCAACGTTTATGCGAAGCGTGAAGACTTGGCGCACACCGGTTCTCACAAGATCAACAACGTCGTGGGACAGACTCTTCTAACAAAGCGCATGGGTAAGACCCGCGTTATTGCAGAAACCGGTGCCGGACAGCACGGAGTTGCTACTGCAACCGCCGCTGCACGACTCGGTCTTGAGTGCACTGTCTACATGGGTGAAGTTGACACAGTTCGTCAATCACTAAATGTCTTTCGCATGGAACTCCTAGGTGCAACAGTCGTTCCTGTGACTTCAGGAAGCAAGACACTTAAAGACGCAGTGAACGAAGCAATGCGTGAATGGGTTACGTGCGTTAGCGATACTCACTACTGCCTCGGATCAGTTATGGGACCGCATCCATTTCCTTGGATGGTTCGAGAGATGCAAAGCATCATTGGTCACGAATCATCAAGACAGCTGATCGAGCTCGGTGTCGCAACACCAGACTTTGTTGTTGCGTGCGTCGGTGGTGGATCTAATGCTGCAGGAATCTTTTCAGGATTCGCAAATACCTCTGCACGACTCATTGGCGTTGAAGCCGCTGGGGGAGCTGCGGTTAAGAACGGATCTCCTGGTGTGCTCCACGGAATGCGCTCAATGCTTATTCAAAGCGAGTTCGGACAAATTGAAGAAGCTCACTCAATCTCTGCGGGACTTGACTACCCAGGCATTGGACCGGAGCACGCATACCTTGCTGATGCAGGTCGTGCCGAGTACTACCCAATTGGTGACGAAGTTGTTCTCGATGCTCTTCAGCTTCTAAGCGAGCTCGAAGGAATCATCCCTGCTCTCGAAACAGCTCACGCTGTTGCATGGATTACACGCGAAGCGGGAAAGACAATTCCAAAGGGTTCATCTGTTCTTCTCAACCTCTCTGGAAGAGGCGACAAGGATGTTGCACAAGTTCGCTCACTTCTTCGAGGCGAATAATGAAGCCTTTAGAGACGAAGCTTCGAGCCGTTAGAGATAGCGGACGAAAAGCTCTGGTTCCATACTTCATGGCTGGATTAACACCAGACTGGACCCAGCACGTTGAAGCAGCCGTTCACGCAGGAGCTGACGCTGTTGAAATTGGAATTCCGTTCAGCGATCCAATGATGGACGGAGTAGTAATTCAAGAGGCAGCACTTACCTCACTCGCCAGGGGAACAAACCTCGATTCGATCTGTGCCGACCTTGCGAAGATTTCCGTTGACGTGCCGCTCATAACCATGACGTACTTCAACATCTTTCATCACTACGGATTAGAGCGCTCAATAGGCAAGCTAACTGAATCTGGAATTGAAGGGGCAATTGTCCCTGACCTCTCTCTCGAAGAATCTGGACCATGGCACGAGATCAGTAATTCATATGATCTAGCCAACATCTTTCTCGTAGCTCCTTCAACAAATACAGAACGAGCCAAACTCTTGGCACAGGCTTCAGAAGGTTTTTGCTACGCCTCAGCTCGAATGGCTGTAACTGGAAAATCCTCAGATGAGGGCGATGCCGCGCAGGTTGTGGCTGGAATTCGTGCCGGAAGCGATATACCTACGTACGTAGGAATTGGCATTACAACTCCAAAGCAGGCGAAAGACGCCTCCAAGATTGGTGACGGCGTAATTGTTGGATCCGCTCTGGTTCAATTGCTCATAGACGGAGCCGGACCAGGAAAAATCGAAGAATTCATTACTTCTTTCAGACTGGCAATTGACTAGTTTTCGTCCATTTCCATTCAAAATTTGAGAAGTTTTTTTCGGCTCACATCAGGGATTTCATGAAAAGTCAGTAACCCCTTGGGTTACGCATAGGTAAGTAGCGCTTAAATTTTTCCGTTACATTCCCGTAATAAAGAGCTCTTGTACGTAAGGATTTTAGAGCGGAGGGAATTAGCAACTAATTACCTTTAAAGGAGAAATAAATGTACGTATTAGGTGAATTTTTACTCTTGTCGGCGCTACTTGTAGCTGTTCTTTCAGTATGGAACGGACTTACAGGAACACTTAAGCTCGATGGTCCAATCCGGATGATTCCAATCATTGGTTCACACCAAGACCTTGGAATGGCAATCCTTATGATTTGGGCCGTAGGCGTTCAACCAGCTGCTGGTTGGGGAATTACGACAAGCCACGCATGGATGAACGTAGTAATTAACGGTGCCATCGTTTTCGGCTTCATCCCACTAAAGGATGCAGTTGTTTCAATGGTTTCAAAGGGTCTTCGCGCCTAGTTAATCAAGTCTCACTAAAAACGCCCGCCAGTTATCTGGCGGGCGTTTTTGCTTCTCTATAGTCTTTCAGTACAGAACAGCGAAAAGATTGGACTTTTGATGGCTGAATCAAAACTGGAAGCATGGCTCGAGGAGACTCGTTCGTTTCCGCCAAGCTCTGAATTCGCTGCTCAAGCAAACGCCCAACCTGGAATTTATAACGAAGCATCAAAGGATCCTGTTGCCTGGTGGCGAAAGCAAGCCGACCGACTTAGCTGGGACGTGGCTCCCACCAAGACACTCGAATGGGATCTGCCCTTCGCACGGTGGTTCAGCGATGGAAAACTAAACGCCAGCGTTAGCTGTGTTGACCGTCACGTTGCCGACGGTCGTGGCGACAAGGTTGCATATCACTGGATTGGTGACGCTGAAGGCGAAGAGCGAACAATTACCTACAGCGATCTTTTAAAGATGGTTTCACAAACCGCACATGCTCTCAGTGAACTTGGTGTCAAGAAGGGTGACCGCGTTGCTGTCTACATGCCCATGATTCCAGAAGCCGTAGTTGCCATGCTCGCAATCGTTCGCCTCGGTGCTGCGCACTCAGTGG
Source organism: uncultured Actinomycetes bacterium (assembly GCA_903830745.1). Classification (GTDB taxonomy): domain Bacteria; phylum Actinomycetota; class Acidimicrobiia; order Acidimicrobiales; family RAAP-2; genus RAAP-2. Next base: position 6,589 of record CAIKVF010000083.1, read on the forward strand.
TCTTTGGTGGGTTCTCTGCTGATGCACTATCGAGCCGCATTCTCGACTCTGACTGTCAGTTTGTTGTCACTGCTGATGGCGCATTCAGACGCGGAACAATTAGTCCACTTAAGCCAGCAATAGATGAAGCGCTTCAGTCATGTCCGAACGTTAAGGCAGTGCTCGTCGTAAAGCGCACTGGACAAGATGTTGAGTGGGTTGAGGGAAGAGACCACTGGTGGCACGA
>CAIKVF010000084.1 GCA_903830745.1 uncultured Actinomycetes bacterium
ATCAATAAGCCTTTCGCTAGTCAGCTTGGTGTTCCAGACACTTGTTCCAAACATGCTTAATGACGCAATCGATAACGGGCTTATTCGTCACACCGGGAATCTTCATCGCACCGTTATTGAAATTTTGATTGTTGGAGTACTAGCTGGAATCACTGGAATAATTTCTCGTCATTATGTGTACCGCACTGCATACAACGTTGAAGCTGATCTTCGAGCGCTCATGTACAACCACCTCACGTGGCTCTCATTTAGTTTCTACGACCGAGTTCAATCAGGACAGTTAATTAGCCGCTCCAACAGCGACATCAGAAGTGTCCAGATGTATTCAACATTTGCTCCCCTGATCCTTGTTCAAAGCTTCATTGGAGTGCTCGCATTCGGATTCATGTTGTCGATTAACGCGCCACTTGCGTTAATCGCAATGTGCATCATGCCGTTGCTTTACTTCATTGGAATCAAAATGCGTCGCGTGCTGTTTCCTATCTCATGGATTCTCCAAGCTCGACTCGCTGAAGTGGCAACAATTGTTGACGAGAATGTAAATGGTGTTCGTGTTGTTAAGTCCTTCGCACAAGAAGGCGCTGAAGTCAACCGACTCGCTGACGCTGCAGAACGAGTTGCATGGGGATACGTAAAGGATGCAGAAATTCGTGGTGTCTGGGGGCCGTGGGTGCAGAGCCTTCCCCAGCTTGGTCTTGCACTCGTGCTTTTCTTCGGTGGATGGATGGTGCTGCAAGGCACTCTCGAAATCGGAGCGATCCTTGCCTTTAACGCCTATCTCTTGATGCTTCAGGCACCATTCATGATGCTCGGACAACTTGTGATGATGGGTCAACGCGCCAAAGCAAGTGCCGAACGAATTTTTGAAGTACTCGACGAAACCCCAGAGGTCGTTGAGCGCCCCGGAGTATTTGATCTCCTAGACGTCGCAGGAAAAATCGATTTCAATCACGTTCGATTTGCGTACGCCAATGGTGCAGAAATTTTGCATGACTTCGATGCACACATTGAGCCAGGAGAAACCGTCGCGATTGTTGGACGAACTGGTTCTGGAAAATCAACAGTGGCTCGACTACTTACGCGTTTCTACGATGTCAGCGATGGATCAGTGCAGATTGATGGACATGATGTTAGAGATGTCACGCTTCAAACGTTGCGAGACACCGTTGGGGTTGTCCTCGATGATCCATTCTTGTTTTCAATCTCAATCAGAGACAACATCGCATACGGTCTTCCTGACGCCTCCATTGAGGACATCACTGCAGCCGCAAAGGCATCCAATGCCCATGAGTTCATTGTGAAGCTCCCTGAAGGGTATGACACTGTTGTTGGAGAACGTGGCTACACCCTTTCTGGTGGGCAGCGTCAACGTATTTCTATTGCTCGAACATTGCTCGTTAATCCACCAATTCTGATTCTCGATGATGCAACGAGCGCAATCGACGTTCACGTTGAAGCTGGTATCTATTCGGAGCTGACAAAACTACTGACCAAGAGAACAACAATTGTCATTGCGCACAGAATCTCAACAATTGCACTTGCGAGTCGAGTAATTCTGCTTGATGAAGGTCGTGTTATCGCAACGGGAACACATGAATACCTGCTTGCGACATCACCTCTGTATTCCGAAGTACTCGCTCAAACCACATCGGACGCTTCGTAATGGGTTGGGGTGGCGGCGGAGGTGGCTGGGGTGGACCAGGCGGCGGAGGAATGTTCCAAGCCAGTTCGAATACTGGGCTCCCCTTTGGTGGTATTCCAAGCGAATTGATGGAAGAGGCGACGAAGATCGTTTCAACTGAACCGAAGCACAAGCCTTCAGCAATTACTTTTAGCCAGCTTCCTAGTGAATCTGAAAAATTACCTCTTACGTTGTTTCGAATGGTGAAAGCTTTCCCTGGTTACGTACTTTGGGGATCACTGCTCACCATTGTTATAAGTCTTGTCCTCCAGGCGGGTCCCAAGCTCACTGAGTACGCAATCAATAACGGAATGACTAAGGGGCATCGTTCATTAACTGTGATTGCGGTGTGTGGAATTCTCTATCTTGTCGTTGCTGTTGGTGGAGCAGTACTGCAGCGACTTCAAATTGTTGTTACCGGTCGTCTTGCTGCTCGCGTAATGCACGAACTTCGAGTACGAGTGTTTACACATTTCCAAAGACTCAGCTTGGACTTTTTCACAGATGAAAAAGCAGGCGTACTGATGAGTCGCATGACGAGCGACATCGAAAACTTGCAGCAATTAATTCAAGATGGCATTAGCTCCTTTGCGCTACAAGGACTCACCATGGCTGTTATTACTGTCGTGCTCTTTTCCACCAATGTGGTTTTAGCAACTTGGACCATCCTTCTCATCGTTCCATTGCTATTCGTATTTTCCATCTGGTTCCATGTCGCTTCCGAAAAGGGCTACCTACTGAGCCGTGACCGCATTGCCAATGTTCTTGCGGACCTCTCAGAGTCGCTTTATGGGATTCGCGTGGTCACCGCCAATAATCGTCAGAAGCGCAACATGCTGAATCACCAGCATGTTGTTGGTGCATACCGTGACGCCAACATGTACACCGGCCGCGTTAACGCAATTTATGGACCAACTACTTCAATGATTGGAATCATTGGTCAGGGAATACTGCTCAGCATTGGTGGGAACATGGTGCTTGATCACAAACTAAGCATTGGTGCACTCATTGCATTCTTCTTGTATCTCAACCGTTTCTTTAGCCCTATTCAGCTACTTGTCCAGCAGTACAACGCACTGCAGCAAGGTCGCTCTTCAATTATTCGACTCCGCGAGTTGTTACAAACGTCTCCGAGCGTTGATGAAGAAGTAAACGCTCCAGATCTACCGACAATTGAAGGTCGAATGACTTTCGAAAATGTGAGCTTCGGGTACCTCGAAGGTCGACCTGTACTAGAGAACATCAATCTAGAAATTGCTCCAGGAGAATCAGTTGCATTCGTTGGACCAACGGGTGCTGGAAAATCAACGATGGCAAAATTAGCTAATCGTTTTTATGATCCAACCTCTGGTCGCGTGTTGCTTGACGGTGTTGACATCAAAACCGTTTCACTACATTCACTTCGCTCACAACTTGGCGTTGTGCCACAAGAAGCGTTTCTTTTCGCTGGATCAATTAAGACCAACTTGAGCTTTGGCCGAGAAGGCATCAGTGACGAAGAGATCGAAGATGCAATTGATGTTGTGGGGCTACGAGACCTCGTTGAGCGTCTCCCCCAAGGCATTGACACCATTGTCCATGAGCGCGGACAAACACTCGCCGCGGGAGAACGTCAGTTGCTCGCTCTCGCTCGAGCATTCCTTGCGCGTCCACGAGTACTCATCTTGGACGAAGCAACATCATCGCTAGACCTACGAAGCGAAACAATCATTGAACGTGCACTTGACCGCATTCTTGAAGGAAGGTCAGCAATTCTTATTGCCCACCGCTTAACAACCGCCCAACGTGCGAACCGAATCGTTGTGATTGACCACGGTGGCATTGTTGAAATGGGAACTCCAAAGGAGCTCCTCGCAAAGGGTGGCGCTTATGCAGGTATGTACAACGCTTGGCTCGAGTCCGGAGGACGCGACGCCACTCGAAGTGATGTTTAGACCATGTCCTTAAGCATCTCAATCATCTGAGGCTTTGTTTGATCCCCAAGGGTGACTGGGTGAATCTGCAAGTGAGTAATGCCAGCTTCTTTGTAAGCAGCGAGACGATCTTTCACGTAGCCCTTTGATCCACAGATTGTTGTGAGTTCCAAGAACTCTTCAGGAACCGCAGCTTCAGCTTCAGCCTTCTTACCGCTTAGGTAGAGCTCTTGGATGATCTTGGCATCGTCACCGTAACCGTAACGAGTTGCGAGTTCGGTGTAGAAGTTCTGGCCAACTGCGCCCATGCCACCAATGTAGAGAGCAGCCATTGAGCGTGCGTACTGGCGAACTTTGATTGCTTCTTCACCTTCACCGATTGCCACGAGTGATCCGGCACTAATCATTAGTTCACCGAGTGCAGGGTCACGCTTAGCTTTTCCAGCTTTAAGTGATTCGCCCCAGATGTCATTCGCTTTTTCTGGAATGAAGAAGATCGGCATCCAACCGTTTGCAATTTCTGCTGTTAGCTCCACGTTCTTCATACCAATTGAAGCAACCCAAATTGGAATGTTCTCTCGTACTGGGTGGTTGATGAGCTTTAGAGGCTTACCGAGACCGGTGCCCTCACCTGCTGGAAGTGGAAGCTTGTAGTACTTACCGTCGTAAACGAGTTTTTCACGGCGCCACATCATGCGACAGATGTCAATAATTTCGCGAGTGCGACCAAGTGGAGCGGTGTATGGCACACCGTGGAACCCTTCAATTACTTGTGGGCCAGAGGCGCCAATACCTAAGTGGAATCGTCCGCCCGAAACAAAGTCAAGCCCAGCAGCGGTCATTCCAAGTAGTGAAGGTGTTCGTGAGTAGATCGGCAGAATTTCTGCTCCAATTTCTACTGTCTTAGTTACTGCAGCGAGGTATCCCATCTGCGAAACACTGTCGAAGCTGTAGGCCTCGGCGAACCAGATGATGTCGAGACCTGCACTTTCCATATCAACAACATCTTTTTCGATCTCTTTGATGTTGCCCGAGTATGTGAGCATTGTTCCGATTTTCATGGCTACCTCCTGAGTTACTGATTAGTAGCAAACAGTAACCGCCCGGAGAACTCCCCTGCTGACAACTCAGAACTTTGTAGGTATACATTGGCAATAGAGACAACGACGTCTTCCAAAATGAAAGCCGGTGACAACGTGGTCACGCAGGACACAAGCGGGTTTAACCCCTGGACGCATGTTTGCGGACTGATTGAAAAAGCTGGAAAAACTCTCGGTCTAGACGATGGAATGATCCGTCGAATAATCACCCCGGAACGAATTCTTGAAGTTGCGGTTCCTGTTCGTATGGACAGCGGTGAAATAAACATGTACACCGGTTGGCGAATTCAACACGACACCTCTAGGGGGCCAGGAAAAGGTGGCATTAGATTTCACCCAAGCGTTAGTACTGATGAGATAACGGCACTGAGTGCCGACATGTCAATTAAGTGTGCTGTCGTACATATTCCTTACGGCGGAGCAAAGGGCGGCGTAAAAGTCGACCCAACAGTTCTTTCTCGAGGAGAACTCGAGCGTCTTACTCGTCGCTACGCATTTGCGATTGCTCCAATTATTGGACCAGACCGCGACATTCCTGCACCCGACATAAACACCGACACGCAGGTGATGAGTTGGATCATGGACACCGTCTCAATACTGGCGGGACACAACACTCCAGGAGTTGTTACAGGTAAGCCCCTCGAAATTGGTGGAACACTTGGACACGCTGGCGCTACGTCTCTTGGGGTAACAATTTGCACGATGGCGGTTCTTGAAAAGCTTGGTCGCGCTATTGAAGGTCAACGCGTCATTGTTCAGGGTTATGGAAAAGTGGGTGGCCCTCTCGTCAAGCTTCTTAGTGACCGTGGTATGAAGGTCGTTGGTCTTGCAGACGTGCATGGAGCAATACACGTTCCTGGTGGCATTGATGCTGCGCAGATGAAGGAGCACTTCATCAAAAATGGAACAATTCTCGGATTCCCTGGGAGCACAACAGTTGCTAACGACCAGTTCTTCACTATCAAATCAGATATTGCAGTTCCTGCTGCTTTAGGTGGCGTAATTACTGCTGACGTTGCGCAGTCAATGTCTGCATCGATCGTCGTTGAAGCCGCTAACGGTCCAACAACTGGTGAAGCGAACGAAGTATTTCGTAAACGTGGAATAACAGTTGTGCCAGACGTGCTCGCAAATGCTGGTGGCGTTGTTGCTTCTTATTTTGAATGGGCACAAGACCTTCAGGGCTTCATGTGGGAACCTGAGCTCTTCACATCACGACTAGAAAAGACAATGGCTGACGCTTTCGCATACGTGTGGAAACGTCACATAGAGCTTGATGTATCGCTTCGTGATGGCGCTATTGCTGTTGGTGTAGAACGTATTGCTGAGGCGACCCAGCTACGAGGACTTTTTCCATAAAAGTATGTAATGTTTGGAAGTACGCGATTACTTACAAGGATGATTTATGACCCAACTCTGGCAACTAAGTGCAGCAAACATTGCAAAAATGGTTTCGAATAAAGAAATTTCAGCAGAAGAAGTCGCTAAATCTCATCTCGAGCGAATTGATGGGGTAAATCAAGTTCTCAATGCATTAACCATTGTTGAACGTGAAGCAACTTCTAAGGCAAAGACTTTTGACCAAGGGGCTCGAAGCGGAAAACTTTCAGGTGTTGCGTTCACTTCAAAAATAAATGTTGACCATGCTGGATATCCAACCGACGATGGTGTTTCGTTCCTCGCCGGTGACATTGCAACTGAAACAACCACGACTGTTCGTGGTCTCGAAGAAGCTGGGGCGACGATGATGGGACGAAGCAATGCCCCTGCACTTGCGTTTCGAATTCATACCGGTAATGAACTACACGGAGAAACCTTTAACCCATTTGATAAGGCCATTACCCCTGGCGGATCCAGTGGTGGAGCCGGGGTTGCTGTAGCAACAGGAATGTGCGCGGTCGCTCAAGGAAATGACATTGGAGGCTCCATCAGGTGGCCGGCATTCTGTAACGGGATCTATGGGCTCCGACCTTCTATGGGCCGGATGAACGTCATGAGAGTTAAAACTGCAGCACCTAGGTTTGCATCATCAATGATGATGTCAACAAATGGCCCACTTGCGCGAACGGTTGACGACTTGTGGCTCGCATTTGAAGCTATGTCTCACGCGACCTCAGATGACCCTAGAACGACTCCAGTTGCGCTCACGGGTACGGAGAAGCCAACTTCCAAGAAGGTCGCGCTTATCACTAGCGATGGACATGCCATAAGTGATGAAACAAAACAAGCTCTTCAAATAGCTGGTAAGCATCTAGAAGATGCCGGATATGAAGTCGAAGAAGTAAATCCTCCAATGCTGGAAAACACATTCAGTTTGTGGATGCGTATTGCAGCACCGGAGCTCATTCATCAAACCGAGTTAATGATGCAGGTCCCAGACGCCGACTTTGTGACCTGGACACGAGATGTCATCGCTACCTTCCCAACTCTCGAGCCAGATACGTACTTCAAGGCCATTATCGAACGAGATCTAATTGGCCGAGCATGGATGAAATTTATGAATGACTATCCGCTCATGATCATGATGAACGCGTCCAACAATTCAATGCCCGCAAGGTATGACACTCAAGGCATCGATGCAGTTAAGGATGTCTTTGAAACATTGCGTTATCAATTCTCGCTTCCAGCGCTGGGATTCCCAGTTTTACAAGCACCAATCAATGTTGGAATACCTAAACCAAACGGCGTTCAGATTGTTGGCTCACCATTTAGGGAGGACCTGCTTTTTGATGCCGCTAGGGCAATTGAGATACGAGAAGGTCAGCGACCAGTTGTTGACGTGGCTTGGTAGTTATTTGCCCGTTGGCTTTCCGCCAACGACAGTTCCAACAACTTCAATGTCCTTAATAGCCATTGGAGCCACACTGAGTGGGTTTTCAGCAAGCACAGTGAAGTCTGCCCACTTGCCCACTTCTAATGAGCCAAGCATGTCATCACGGTTCATGAGATAAGCAGAACCAATAGTCATTGCGGTGAGTGCTTGAAGCGGAGAGATTCTTTCAGCAGGCCCGAGAACAAAACCACTTCTGGTAACACGATTCACCGCACACCACATAGTGAATAGAGGGTTCACTGGGGTCACTGGGTGATCTGAATGGATAGAGATTTGAATTCCAGCTTCAATTGCTGATGCGGCGGCGTCCATTCGACGTGCTTTATCTGGTCCCATTGTTTTTGTACGGTGCGTGTCACCCCAGTAGTAAATGTGATTCGAGAAAATGTTCGCACAAAGGTTCAGCGCCGCCATCTTCTTTATCGCTGCTGGTGATGCCATCTGAAAATGTTCAAGTCGGTGTCGGTGGTCATAGCGAGGTGAAGTGTTAAGAATTTTTTCAAATGCCCCAATCACCGTGTCGATTGCTTCATCGCCATTAGTGTGAACCGCAATTTGAAACCCCGCGTTGTGATACGGAGTTAGCTGCTTTATGAGTGTGTCTTCATCGAGCAGCAATTGTCCATGATCATCGCCGCCGCAGTAGCCAGGCCAGTTCAGTTTTCCGGTGAAGCCTTGGATTGAACCATCTGATACCCATTTGAGGGGACCAAATGTGAAGCGCTCATTGCTTTCGCTCTTTAACTTCGACACAATGGCAAAGACTTCATCTTCTGACATACGTCGTGTCATGTCAGTAATTTTTGGTGAGTAGGTCACACGAGCTGGAAAGTCGTCACTAGAAACAGTCGCCTTAAAAGCTTCGAATGCCGGACCCGCAGTAACCATTGAGATGTCACTTCCTGTTGTAACGCCAACTCGCCTGAGCAGCTCGCCACCAGCAAGTGCCAGTTGCGCGGGGTCTCCGGTGACCATTTTCACTCGGTCTAGTACAAGACTCATTGCTTCTTCGTGAAATTCACCAGTTGGAATCCCATTGGTGTCTTTCATAACTCCTGGGACGTCTGTGTTCTCATCGACACCACAGATCTCCATTTGTTTCGAGTTTGCATATGCCAAGTGCCCACTGGCGTTCATAACCACAACGCCTTTGTTGGTGCTCACTTTGTCAAGGTCATGTCGAAGTAGTGCACGACCATCGAAGAACACGGGATCAAAGCCGTAGCCAGCGATTGCTCCTTCATAGTTGCCAGCACTACTTTTCAGCCGCTCAACGACCTCGTCAATAGTTGCTGAGCCCTTCGACATAGTTCCATCGGGTCGAAGTCGGTCATCTCGCCCTGTCCAAACGAGCCCAGTCAGCATCCCTTCGCTAAAGACGTGACCATGAGCTTCAATAAAGCCTGGAACAATAACTAAGTTTTCGTATCTATTATCAACTTCAAACGAATCATTACTTAGGTTTTCTAAAACGTCTTCAAATGTTCCAACGCTAAATATTCGCTCATCTTTTACTGCAATAGCCGTCGCGATCGGGCAACTCTTATCAAGTGTGACAATTTCACGAGCACGATAAATGACTATTGACACAGGTTCCCCTTAGGACACTATTTAATGTAGTCGTAACCTAAGTAGACAATTAACCTATTTGGAAATGAAAGAATTAGTTAATGACAACTTCTGAGGTTTCAGACCGCATAACTCGCCCATCACAGGCAAGGTCACGCATCACGTTCGACCGAATCCTTAGCGTTGCGAAAGAAATCATTGTTGAACAAGGCATCGCCGCTCTCAACACAAATCTTGTCGCCGAACGCGCGGGAATCAACATTGGTACTGTGTACCACTACTTTCCAGACAAAATTGCAATTCTCTTAGAGCTTTCGAAAGCTGACCGCGATCTTCG
>CAIKVF010000085.1 GCA_903830745.1 uncultured Actinomycetes bacterium
AACAAGTTCACTGAAACTACCGAGTCACCACTTACAAGTGGATCATCGCTTGAAGCAATCATGACCGTTGATCCAAAAGTCGAACGAGAAATGATTGACGACGTTACAAAGTGGCGCGCTGACCGTGATGAAAATGCAGTTCGCGCAGCACTACAAGAGCTAACTCGTGTTGCCAAGAGCTCGAAGCCTGAAGACAACATCATGATCCCAACAATCGCTCTCGCTAAGGCTGGCGGCACCACCGGAGAATGGGCTGGAGCCCTGCGAGCTGTTTATGGTGAATACCGCGCCCCTACAGGTGTTCGAGGTGGGATTAGTAACCGCGGGAATGACTTTGCATTGCTTGTTGCACGCTCAAAAGCAGTGCAGGCCAAACGAGGGACACCGCCAAAGTTGCTTGTCGCAAAACCAGGACTTGACGGTCACTCAAATGGTGCGGAGCAGATTGCAGTTGCTGCACGAGACGCCGGATTCGAAGTTGTCTACCAAGGCATCCGACTATCGCCTGAAGAAATTGTTGCTGCCGCTCGAGACGAAGACGTCGACATCGTAGGTATTTCAATTCTTTCTGGATCGCACATTGAGCTCGTGTCGCGTGTCATTAGTGGACTGAACGCTGCAGGAGTTGAAGCCAAGGTAATTGTTGGTGGAATTATTCCGAATGAAGATGGTGAAGCACTTAAGAAAAAGGGTGTCGCCGCGGTTTACACACCAAAAGACTTCTCACTCAGCGCAATTATGAGCGATCTACTAGGTCTTGTAGAAGCTTCGCTCTAGTTACAGAGATCGTCTGTTTGTCAGCGTTTGAGTTCCAAACCAACGACCTGAAAATCGCCACACTGGTGGAGTATCAGCAATACCTTCAGCTCGTTGAGCAAAGTGATTCTGAGCTGCAGCGATAACTGCTGCAACGTCTTCTGGTGGCAACTCTGGTCGCGGAGCGAGCCCGTTGCTCACAGTGGAACGTTTCCGTGCTTACGCTTTGGCAAGTCTTCACGCTTGCCTCGTAGCAAGTCGAGCGAACGAGCAAGAATCATTCGTGTTTCAGCTGGGTCAATGACATCATCAATAAATCCACGAGCTGCTGCAATGTACGGATTGGCGTAACGCTCTTCGTAGTCATCAACTAGCTGTGCGCGTAGTTCATCAACGTTCTCAGCATTTATCAAGTCGCGACGGTGAACAATTTCAACTGCACCAGCAGAACCCATAACAGCAAGTTCTGCAGTTGGCCAAGCAAATGCAAGATCTGCACCAATTGACTTGGAGTTCATAACAACGTATGCACCACCGTAAGCCTTACGAGTTACAACTGAGATGCGAGGAACGGTTGCTTCGCAGAACGCGTAGAGCAACTTTGCACCGTGACGAATGATGCCACCATATTCCTGGTCTACACCTGGCATGAACCCAGGAACGTCAACGAATGAAATCAGTGGAATGTTGAACGCATCACAGGTTCGCACGAACCGTGCTGCTTTTTCACTTGAGTCAATGTCGAGCACACCAGCAAGAACCTGGGGCTGGTTTGAAACAAGGCCCACAGTGTGACCATCAATGCGAGCGAACCCGCAGGTGATTTGCGGTGCGAATGCAGCACTAACTTCCATGTAGTCGCCATCGTCAACTACTGCCGTTATTACCTTTTTCATGTCATAAGGCACGTTCGGAGATGTTGGCAGGATGTCACGTAGTTCTTCACAGAGTCGGTCCGCTGGGTCACCAGTAAGAATTCGTGGAGCCTCTTCCATGTTGTTTGCAGGAAGGAATGAGAGAAGGTAACGAACTTCATCCAAAACACTCTGCTCATCTGGGAACACGAAGTTAGCAACACCAGACTTAGTTGCGTGCGTCATTGCACCACCGAGTTCTTCGAGGGTTACTTCTTCGCCCGTAACAGTCTTCACAACGTCAGGGCCAGTAATGAACATGTGGCTAGTGTCGCGAACCATGAAAATGAAGTCTGTGAGTGCTGGTGAGTAGACACCACCACCAGCACATGGTCCAAGAATTACAGAAATTTGTGGAACAACACCTGAAGCTTGAACATTACGGTAGAAAATTCCGCCATACGCATTTAGTCCGGCAACACCTTCTTGAATACGCGCACCAGCGCCATCGTTCAGCCCAACAATCGGAAGTCCCATTGAAATCGCAAGGTCCATAATCTTCTGGATCTTTTCACCGTGAGTTTCTCCAAGGGCGCCACCGAACACTGTGAAGTCTTGGGAGTACACGCAAACTTTCCGACCATCAACTTTTCCAAAACCAGTAATGACGCCGTCAGTTAGTGGTCGAGAGTCTTCGAGGCCCATGCCTGAGGCGTAGTGCCTGTTAAGCATGTCGAGTTCTAGGAAAGAGTCTTCATCGAGCAGGTATTCGATTCGCTCTCGGGCGGTCATCTTGCCCTTGGCGTGGTGGCGCTCAATCGCTTTTTCACCACCGGCCATACGAGCTTCGGTCTTTAGAGCTTCTAATTGGGCCAGACGTTCAGACATTGAGTGTTCCATAGGAAGCAAGGCTACCTAACATCGAGCGTGTCATGACAATCTTGTGCATTAGTGGCCCTAGAGCCAAGAATTTATAAGGTAATCACTTATTACTGCGAAGTAGATATGTATCTAAATCTGAGTAGAGAAGAGCTAGTTAACTTCCACTAGTTCAATAAGTGTTCCAAACGAAGTCTTTGGGTGAATGAATGCAACAGTTGTATTTCGCGATCCAGGACGAGGCTTCTCATCAATGACGCGACAACCCGACTCTTTTGCAGCGTTTAACGCTTCAGCACAGTCGTTGACTCGGTAGGCAATGTGGTGCAGACCTTCACCATTTTTTGCAAGGTACTTAGCAACTGGTGAATCTTCACGTGTTGGTGTTAGCAACTGAATGTAGGACTCAGCAACGTTTATGAGTGCTTCGTAGACGCCGTCAGACTTCACGTCTTCACGGTGCTCCACCGTTGCACCGAAGACTTCTTCGTACCAATTGATCGCAGCTTCGATGTCGTGCACCGCAATAGCGACGTGATCGATTTCAATAAATAGTGATTCCACAATTAGTCCTTGTCGTGTCGACGGAAAATAGTGAGTCGGTCTTCTCCAACCTTGGCACGAAGTTCTGGATTAGTAACACCAAGTCCTTCACGCTCAGCAACACAGAGCACACCAATTTTTCCTTCGTGTCGGTTATGGTGAACTTCGTATGCTGCTTCGCCAACTTCTTCAAGCGGGAACACAGCAGAGAGCGGTGGAACAACTTTTCCATCCATAATCGTCTGGTTCGCTGACCACGCTTCACGGTAGTTAGAGAAGTGCGATCCCTTGATGGTCTTTAGCTTCATCCACAAGTGACGGTTGTCGTACTCAATCATGTAGCCACTGGTTGCTGCACAGGTAACAATGGTTCCAGCGCGCTTGGTAACAAAGACACTGGCTCCCATAGTTGAACGGCCCGGGTGTTCAAAAACAATGTCAGGGTCATCGCCCACAAGTGAGCGAATGTCCTTGCCGAGACGACGCCACTCAGATTCATCTTGGGTGTGCTCGTCCTTCCAGAACTTGTAGTTCTTTTCAGCACGGTTGATCACGTGCTCACAGCCGAGTTCTTTCATAGTTTGAACTTTGTTCTCGCTCGAAACAACTGCAATTGGTGTTCCGCCAGAGTTCAAAACGTGTTGAACCGCGAACGAGCCAATTCCTCCAGAAGCTCCCCAGATAAGAACCTTCTCACCCTGAGTAACAGGAGCACCATTGCGTGAAACGAGCATTCGATATGAAGTTGAATTGCAAAGTGCATTTACTGCAGCTTCTTCCCACGTCAAGTGCGTTGGCTTTGGCATCAATTGATTCGCCTTAACAGCTGAGATGTCTGCAAGACCACCAAAGTTTGTTTCGAATCCCCAAATGCGTTGGTTGGTCGCGAGCATTGAGTCATCGTGTGAGCTTGGATCTTGATCGTCGAGGTGGTTGCAGTGAACAGTTACCTCATCACCAATATTCCAGTTTCTTACTGCAGAACCTTTTCTGATAATTACTCCAGAAGCATCTGAACCAACAACGTGATAGTCAAGTGCGTGGCGCTTACCCCAAATTGATTCTTTCCCGAGTCGGTCGAGAAATCCAAATGTTGGTACTGGCTCAAAAATACTTGTCCATACTGTGTTGAAGTTGATGGACGATGCCATCACCGCAATGAACACTTCATCAGGCGCGAGCTCAGGAAGGGGAACTTCACCAACGTGAAGACTCTTTCGTGGGTCTTTATCTTTGCTCGCAATGCCGTCGAACATGTTTTGTTCATCGCGACGCACAAATACTGCACGGGTGGTTTCTGGAAGTGGCGTGTCAGCAAGTACTTCGCCTGATGCTCCTGCCCTAACTGCTTCAAGGATTTCACTCATGGGAAAAGAATAGTGGCGAAGCACGGTCGAGAAGTCCGGCCAACAATCCAATTGTGCGTAGGATTTTGCAGTGTCGATACTCCAAGTAATCCCTGGCTTTGCCTTAACTGCGCTATTTCTAGCCATGGTCCCCGGTCAAGGGGTAGCGATGGTTCTTCGACAAACAATCATTGGTGGATCAAGGTGCGCCTATCTCTCAGTTCTCGGTAACACCGCGGGTCTAATTATCTGGGGCGGACTTTCATCGGTGGGACTCAGCGCTGTGTTTGCACATTCTCATCTTGCGTTCAATCTTCTGAAGTTCACGGGTGTTGCGTATTTGAGTTTTCTCTCAATTCAGACTTTGTTTGAACTTCGAAACGATTTTGGAAAATTTGACTACAACGGCAACGCAAGCATCAAACCACTCGCGGCATTTCGTTTGGGTCTGCTCACAAATTTGACGAATGTCAAAGCCGCAGTATTTGCAGTGGCGTTTATCCCACTCTTTGTCCCGAAGCATTTCAACCTCGGTGCTGGGATAATGATCCTCGTAGCGGTGCAGTCGATTGTTTCTACAACGTGGTATTTCAGTCTTGTTGCAGCGATTGATAAGGCTTCGGTGATTTTGGCGAGACCTAGGGTGCGCCGTTGGCTGACAGGGATTTCTGCCGTGGGGCTACTGGCTTTGGCCTTAGTTTTGCTGTTTACTACTCCTCGGTAACCCATGTCGCAGAAACGTCTATCGTTTATATATCTCTAGAAGGAGCTCATATGTCCCGCAGTGTGATCGTCGCCGGTAGCCGTACCGCCATTGGAAAACTATCTGGTGTTTTTTCAACACTAAGTGCACAAGACCTTGGTGGTTTTGCAATCAAGAGTGCGCTCGAGCGCGCAGGTGTTGATCCAACACTTGTTGACGCAGTACTCATGGGACAAGTAATCGGTGCTGGTCAAGGACAAATCACTGCACGCCAAGCTGCAGTTAAGGGTGGCATCCCGATGAGCGTTAACGCCACAACTATTAACAAGGTTTGCCTCTCTGGTCTTCAGACGATTTACATGGCCGACATGATGATTCGCGCTGGTGAAGCTGAAATCATTGTCGCTGGTGGAATGGAATCAATGACGAACGCGCCTTACCTTCTTCCTGGTGCACGTGCAGGATACCGAATTGGTGACCAAAAGGTTATTGACTCAATGATGTTCGACGGGCTTACCTGTGCCTTTGATGACTGTGCCATGGGACTAGGAACCGAGCGGTACAACAACGGGCGTATTACTCGTGCTCGCCAAGATGAATTCTCCGCACGCAGTCACGCACTCGCTGCTGCTGCAATTGCATCTGGAAAGTTTGCTGAAGAAATTGTTGGTGTTTCAATTCCACAGCGCAAGGGTGACCCTGTTCTTGTTGACACCGACGAAGGTGTACGAGTTGAGACAACATTTGAATCACTCAGCGCACTTCGCCCAGCATTCGACAAAGAAGGAACCATCACTGCTGGAAATGCATCACAAATTTCTGACGGTGGAGCCGCAGTGATTGTTATGTCTGCTGAGCGCTGTGCTCAGCTTGGACTTACACCTATTGGAGAAATCGTTAGCTACGGTCAAGTTGCTGGACCAGACGCATCACTTCTTAACCAGCCAGCGCGCGCAATCGCGAAGGCCGCTGCCAAGGCAGGCATCGACGTTAAGGGTATTGACCTCTTTGAAATCAACGAAGCATTCGCAGCTGTTGGACTTTCTTCAGCCGACGAACTCGGCATCGATGAAAACAAGATCAACGTAAACGGTGGAGCAATCGCACTTGGTCACCCAGTTGGAATGTCTGGAACACGTGTTGCACTTACTGCGCTACTTGAACTGAAGCGACGTGGTGGCGGAACAGCTGCAGTTTCACTTTGCGGCGGTGGCGGACAAGGTGACGCCGCAATCCTTCGCTCTCTTTAATCAGGGATAAAACTATCGACCAGTTCATACTGGACGAGTCCAATTTGTTGATTATCTGGAATTGCTAAAACAAACGCGCCGCCAAGTGGGTATTCCCCTTTCAGCACGTCAGGCAGTTCCTGCATAAGGCTGAAGACAAGTTCGTGCATAAGGCTGAAGACAAGTTCGTGCACACTTGGATTGTGCGCGACAAGCAGAAGCGAAGTAGCGACTGTATCAATCGCCGCAAGATCAATTAAGAGGTCCTCTGCGGAAACATCGCGCTTTCCGTTATAGATAAGTTCTGAGAAGTTCACAGTCTCTACGAACGGGGAGTCTGCGAACGCCCTACTAAATGTCTCCCTGGTTCTCGCTGCAGAGCTAACGAGTGCAGTAGTGGGACCATACTTACCAAGACTGAATGGATCTATTGCCCAAGACCTCAATTGCAGTGCTTGATCTTTCCCTCGATTGCTGAGGACTCGCTCGTAGTCGCTCTCTCCTGTTTTTGCAGGTGAAGACTCACAATGGCGGACAATAGTTACATAACGCATGTTCTAAGTCTTACGTGGTTTAGCGTTGAGGCATGACAACTGCACATTTAGTCCTGGCCCCAACGCTTTCGTACTTTCAAGCAATCTTTATGGGGATCCTTCAGGGAGTCACAGAGCTTTTCCCTATTTCGAGCCTCGGGCATGGTGTCCTTCTGCCAGCTCTTTTTGGATGGCACAACTTGGTGAGCAACCAAGGACAGCAGCAAGAGTTTTTTTTGACCTTCCTAGTTGGGCTGCACGTTGGAACAGCGCTTGGACTACTTGCGTACTACCGCTCAACCTGGTTCACCCTCTTTATGGGGCTCGGCCGTCAACTGAAGAAATCGCGCACAAGCGGTATCTCTTCGCTGTGGCGAATTAATGATGCTGCAATTGACAGGAACTACCGACGTCTTTTCATAATTTTGATTGGCAGCATTCCAGTAGGAATCGCTGGAATTCTTTTAGAAAAAGAATTGCGCGTACTTTTTGCGAAACCACTCGCTGCTGCAATCTTCCTTACCATTAACGGAATAATTTTTATCGCCATTGAACGACTAATGCGCACTCGCGGCAAGCATGTCCAGATGCGGAAATTAGACAATCTAAGTGCAAGAAGTGCAATTTCAATTGGCTCAGCACAGGTCTTGGCGCTGTTCGCAGGAATATCACGAAGTGGAGTCACCATTGGTGCTGGACTTCTTGGTGATCTCACCCACGAAGACGCTGCGACATTCTCATTCTTGCTCGCAACACCAGTCATTCTCGGTGCTGGTCTCTACAAACTGCCATCTCTTATGGGCCATCTTGGCGATGGCGTTCGAATGCAAACACTCGTTGGTGCGATTTTCGCATTTGTTGCTTCGTACTTCTCAGTCAAGTTCTTAACCAAGTGGTTTTCTTCAAAAAACCTTGTCCCATTCGGGGTGTACTGCATCATTGTTGGACTGCTCTGCGTTATTCGCTTTGCTTAGTCTTTAAGAATTCGACGACCATCAATTGCGCGACCAAGTGTGATGTCATCAGCAAACTCCAAGTCGCCACCAACTGGTAGCCCACTGGCGGGCTGAGAAACAACTAATCCAGGTAGTTGCAACAAACGACTTAAGTACATGGCAGTCGCCTCGCCCTCAACATTTGAGTTGAAGCACAAGATAACTTCCTTCACTGGTTCATTGAGTCGGCGCACGAGTTCTTGGATACGAAGTCGGTCTGGTGAAACACCTTCGAGAGGGTTAAGGACTCCATGCAGCACATGATATGTACCGCGGAAAGCACCAGAGCGTTCAACAGCAACTACATCGGGTGGGCTTTCAACAACACAAATGACTGTTTGGTCTCTGCGGTCATCACTGCACACTTCACACAGTCCGCCGGTCTCAGCAATGTTGCAACAGCGCTCGCAGAATGAAAGCTTTGTTTTCATTTCATCGAGCGCTCTAGAAAGTCTTGCGACATCTTCAGAGGGTTGGCGCATCATCCAAAATGCAATGCGCTGTGCAGACTTAGGTCCAACACCTGGGAACCTGCCTAACTCATCAACAACAGATTGCAGAGCGGGAGGGTAATTCACGAAATCTCCTCAGCACCTGGAAACATCTCGCTGATGAGATGGCCGGGTACTGAATCAACAACAACTGCGTCGCCTGTTGGCTCGTATTCATCTGGTGCTACTTCAACTTTTTTCTTTGCAACAACTGGCTCTGGAGCCGGAGCTGCTTTCGCGGCGTTCGCGTCAACAATCCAGTCAATTTGGAATGTTGTCTTGAATTCATGGTCCATTGCGCTACGAAGACCTTGTGCAATGTGTTCGGTGTTTGCACGCATTTCTTCTGAAGGAAGGGCAACGGTTAGACGGTACCCATCGAGGGCAACAATCTGAGCATCACGAAGGAGAAGTTGCGCCGAGCGAGCAGTACGAGGAATCACTCGCTGCGTGAACCTCTCAGCGACATCAGCCAGTGTTAGCTCTGGTGCTTCTTCAGCAACTTTCTCAACCTTCTCCACCACTGGTTCGGGTGCAATTACAGGAACAGCTTTTGTTGGTGCAGCCTTCGTCGTAGAGCCAATTGGTCGCAGCAACGGAGCAGGAGCAGAAACTGGTGCATTACGTGGAACACCATATTCAAGTTTCTCAACTCGCTCAGCAAGCGCCTCAACGGTGGAGTCGAGTTCGGGTTTAACAAGTCGAACCAAAGCAATTTCGAGCATCACAATCTTCTCAGGTGCACTCTTCATTTCGCGCATTGCCTTACCGAGCGTTTCAAGAATACGAACCGTTCTCGCAAGACCAAGTTGTGAACCCCATGCGCTTAAACGTTCACGCTCCGCGTCAACAACATCAGCAACTTCAGGTGCTGCTAATAGCAAAAACACTTGGCGAACTTCCGCAGCAAAACTTTCTGCGAGTTGTTCAGGGTCCCAACCCTCACGTGTGAGAACTGCAAGAGCCTTCAGTGCAGCGACTGCATCATTTGATGCCAGAGCGCCAAACAGTTCTTCAAAGGCTGGTTGTGAATCATTTACAGAACCTGTTGCGATGAGTTGATCAAGTGCGCTGAGTGCATCACGAGCTGATCCACGTGCGAGTCGAACAGCAGCGTCAATTGTGGAGTCATCAACTTTCAACCCTGCAGCTTTTTCAACATCGTGCAGCAAGGAGCTCAGCGTGTCGCCACCAATAAGTCTGAACTCAAGGTGCTGCGTACGAGAGCGAATAGTCGGCAACACCTTGTGTGGGTCGGTGGTTGCGAGAACAAAAACAACGTGTGATGGTGGTTCTTCGAGAGTCTTAAGTAGTGCTGCTGCAGCAGCCTTAGTTAGCTGGTGGACTTCGTCAAAGATGTAGACCTTCCAGCGACCTGGGGTCCCGTGCCATGCACCTGCAGTGATTTCACGAATGTCATCAACACCGTTATTAGACGCCGCGTCGAGTTCGGTGACATCAAGTGACGATCCTCTAGTAATTGCAATACAGCTTGCACACTTGTCACACGCGTCGCCGTCAACTGGATTTTCACAGTTGAGTGCCTTCGCAAGAATTCGTGCAGTTGTAGTTTTTCCTGTTCCACGTGGACCAGAGAAAAGGTATGCGTGTGAAACACGATCGTTTTTTACTGCGCCTTGCAAAGCGCGCACAACGTGATCTTGCCCACGAAGTTCAGCAAAACGATTTGGACGAAAACGCCTATAGAGAGAGGTCACCCCATCGAGTGATGTCGGGGTCGGTGTTGATTCAGCCATGCAAGCATGCTAACTGTGCCGCGTAACACTCCGAGGTCCAAAGCAGTGGTCAGGCGATCCGTGGCACCCGGCACAATCCGCTGAGAGCTGCTGGCTTCCGCCCCTGACTCGATTCACGAACGGCCGTCGCACGGGACCCGACCACCGCTTTCAACCTCGGCCTGAAAAGGCTAGCGGCTCCACCACTAGTGGGGCTCGGGTAGCCTTGCGTGCCGGTATTGCATTTAGTAATCCCGGTTTTGGAGGAGTGCGAGAGCGGCCGAACCGGCACGCTTGGAAAGCGTGTGAAGGGCAACCTTCCGTGGGTTCGAATCCCACCTCCTCCGCCAGTAACAACGAACAGAGAGGGGCAGTGCGTGAATGCAGCGAACGATGACATTGCATTTATGCGTCTAGCGATAGATGCCGCGAAAAATGCTGCTGCTCACGATGATGTCCCTGTTGGCTGCGTTTTAGTTAAAGACGGCCACGTACTTGGTACCGGTGAAAACCGTCGCGAAATCGATCAAGACCCCACAGCACACGCAGAAGTTGTTGCACTGAGGAATGCTGCAAAGCAGTTGAGCGGATGGCGCATGGACGGCGTCACGGCGTACGTGACACTGGAGCCATGTGTGATGTGCGCTGGCGCACTACTTAACGCTCGCGTTTCTCGAGTTGTCATTGGCGCATCTGATGAAAAAGCTGGAGCAGTTGGCTCTCGATACAACTTGTTAAGCGACCCTCGACTACTTCACGAAGCAGAAATCACCTACGACGTACTTGGCGATGAGTCAGCGGTATTGCTGCGTGACTTTTTTGCTACACGTCGCCCCTAAAAGACACAAAGCACCGAGAAGTAGACTCATGCACGGAAGCGTGCGAGAGCGGCCGAATCGGGCAGTCTCGAAAACTGCTGTGTCTACGGGCACCGTGGGTTCAAATCCCACCGCTTCCGCCAGTAAAAGAAACGGGTGACCAAAAGTCACCCGTTTCTTTATGACCTATTGACTTACGCAAAACGGGTACTACGCTAGATACGTCTGGCAAATGCCAAAACACTCAGAGGAGTCGCTGTGGTCTCATCAATTGAATCTTCAGTAGGAACAGAGCGCAAGCTCGTAACTGCCATACCTGGACCGAAGTCGGTCGCAATGCACGAGCGCCGCAAGAAGTCAGTAAGCGCAGGGCTCACCCAAGGCTTCCCTATTTACATTGAGCGCGCTGAAGGAGCAATTCTTCAAGACATCGATGGCAACCGAATTCTCGACCTTGGTTCAGGAATTGCGGTCACCACTATTGGTCACGCAGTCCCAGAACTCGTTGCTGCAGTTAGCGAGCAAGTCGCTGACTTCACCCACACATGCTTCATGGTGACTCCATATGAGAGCTACATCGAAGTATGTGAAGAACTTTCAAACATCACACCTGGCACTCACGCCAAGACTTCAGCTCTCTTCAACTCAGGTGCCGAGGCAGTTGAGAACGCCGTGAAGATTGCGCGACTCGCAACTGGTCGCCAGGCAGTGATTGTTTTTGATCACGCATACCACGGACGTACAAACTTGACAATGGCGCTCACCGCTAAGAACATGCCGTACAAGGACCGCTTCGGTCCTTTTGCTGGCGAGATCTACCGTATGCCAATGAGTTACCCGTTCCAGGACGGGCTCACTGGCCAAGAAGCTGCTGCACGCGTCATCAAGATGATCGAAACACAAGTTGGCGCAGGAAATGTCGCCGCCCTTCTTATTGAACCAATTCAAGGTGAAGGTGGATTCATTGTCCCAGCCGCTGGATTCCTTCCAGCACTTTCAGAGTGGACAACTAAGAATGGTGTTGTCTTTATTGCTGACGAAATTCAAAGTGGCTTCGGTCGTACTGGTGAATGGTT
>CAIKVF010000086.1 GCA_903830745.1 uncultured Actinomycetes bacterium
TCAGTGTTTTTATGTCGAGAAGAAAGATCTTTTTCATCGCTAAAGACAGTCTCTTCAAAATTAAGCCCATCGGAAAGTTTCTTCTTCACCTAGGAGCTTTCCCAGTGAATCGAGAAAGTGCTGATCGAGATTCAATGATCGCTTCAGAGTTGGTGCTTCAAAATGGACAGGCGTTGATTCTTTTTCCAGAAGGAACAAGAAAAGAAGGACCAATTATTGAACAGCTCCGAGATGGTGCAATGTTCATTGCAGCTCGCACGCACTCTGTAGTTGTCCCCGTGGGCATTGGTGGCAGTGACAAGTCAATGAAGCCTGGAGCTAAATTTCCTCGTCCAGTTCGTATAAAGATTGTTGTAGGAAAGCCAATTCAGCCTCCAACAGCCGAAGGGCGTGTATCTAGGTCAGCAATTAGTGCAAAGACTGAGGAGCTACAGAAGGCTCTACAGGACGTATACGACCAAAGCCTGAAGGCTTAGCGCTCTCTCCACCAGGTTCCAAAAACGACCTTGGCGTAACGGAAACCAAAGAGCCAGTTCTTACCCTTTTTGGTTGTTCCTGAAAAACGTGGGTGCCAAACAGTTGGCACTTCTGAAGCGCGCCATCCACGCTTCATACATGTGATGAGCAGTTCTGCAGTTTGGTACTGCTCTTGAGTAAGACGGTCAACCACGTCAGCCAGCATGCTGACCCTAAGACCGCGGTAACCAGTTGAGGTGTCTGTCAGTTTTGATCCGCACATGCGGTTCATAATGAATGAGAAGAAGAGCACTCCGGTTTTGCGGAAACGGTCAGTTGTATTGTCAACACCTAGTCGGCGACTGGCAACAACGAAGTCAGACTGATCTGCCATAAGGGGAGCAAGAACTTGTGGAATTTCTGCAGGGTCATTCTGTCCGTCAGCATCCAACGTTGCAATGTACTTAACGCCGTTATTGATGCAGTAGCGGTAGGTGACTTGTAGAGCTACACCGTGTCCGAGGTTTACAGGGAATTCAATTACTGCAACTCCAGGGAATGTTCTAGCGATCTCAGCGGTGCGGTCATCGCCACCGTCTACAACAACAAGCGTGGTGTAGCGCTCTCCGTTGATTGATGCCGGCATCTTTTCAAGCACACCTGCGATGTTGCCTTCTTCTTCATAGGCACAAATAGATGCGACGATAGCTTCAGGCTTGAAACCAGGCTGCTCTTTTTCGAGCTGGTGAAGAGCTTGGTCAATTGCGTAAGAACGTAGTCGTGTAAGTCGGCGTTTTTCTAGATCGGCGCTGGCCATGATTTCCTTAGATTGATTTTGCTTTAGCGAACACACGGCGAACCATTGGTTCAAAGTGTTCAAGAGGTAATGAATCGTACCCTGGATCGAAGGCTTTCTGATCCCAACGATCTGCAAACTTCTCTGCAAGTTCGTACCAAGGTTGTCCAACGTGGTTCTCACGAAGGTTTGGATTCATTCCGAGGTGTTCGTAGTAGTGACGACCCTGAAAGTCTTGGTGGTGCGCCACCATGCGGTAGACATCTTCGCGAACATAAGGGCGAAGGATTTCAGCAGCGATCATTGGGTGATTAGGAACTGAAATGAGTTTTCCAACATCGTGAAGTAGGGAAGCAACGATGACTTCTTCGTCTGCTCCTTCACGCTCTGCGCGAGTAGCCGTTTGCACAGCGTGCTCCATTTGGTCAATAGAGAAACCGTCAGTGATGGCACTAAGACCCTTGATCATTGAAAGAAGTTGTTCTGCAACTCGAGGCTGAGCGGCGATTGTCTTTTCGGCAATCGTCATCCACTGCTCACGAGTAGAAACATCCATGCTTGGAAATGACGTCATATTCAAATAATAGCCCTGAAGGACAGTTACCTTGAGACGGAGGAAAGAACTTCTGCTGCAGTGAATTCGCGGTCTGCTTGTCCATCAAAAGTTGAGACCGTACCGGTATTTAATGCCAAATCAAGTACCGCAGACAGCGTTTTCAACATCTCACGAAGTTCTGGTGGTGGAGGGAAGTATTCGTCTTCGACGGTCACCGAACTGATCTCAACTCCATTAACTGGATTCAAGAACTCGAGAACTTCGTTTACGAGTGATTCTGGCGCAGA
>CAIKVF010000087.1 GCA_903830745.1 uncultured Actinomycetes bacterium
CGAGTTCTCACCAACTCGTACATTCAAGTTCCACGCCGGCCAGGAAAAGACAGGTAAGCGCTAATGACCGGTCCAAAGCTAAACGAACGTCCAGGAACCCGCGCTTCACTTAAGGGTTATCAAATGTCTGCGAGCAAGGCTCGTGTTGTTCTTAACCTCATCCGTGGTGAAGACGTCAACACTGCTCGCGAAATTCTCGCCGGTACTACTCGTGAAGCTGCTGATGTAATTGGCAAGGTGCTTGCATCTGCTGTTGCTAACGCAGTGAACAACGACGCAATGAACGCTGACGAACTTTACGTTTCAGCCGCATACGCCGACGAAGGCATCACCATGAAGCGCTTCACACCTCGTGCTCGTGGTCGTGCTGGTGCAATCTTGAAGCGTGCTTGTCACATCACCGTGATTGTTTCTCGTCTTGACGATGAGCGTCTCGAACTTCTTCGCACTGCTCGTAGTGCTCAGGCATCTGCATCACGTACGCGCCGCGTAGCAACATCACGCCGTCGTGCTGACCAGACCGCCAGCGTTAACAAGCGCGAAACTGCTGCAGAACTCGCAGCAACTGAAGCCGAGAACGAAGTGATTGAGACTGACGTGATCGAAACACCAATTGTTGATCAGGTAACTGAGACAACAACTGATGAAACTACTGAGGAGAAGAACTAATGGGTCAGAAGGTAAATCCATACGGTTTCCGTCTCGGTATCACGACGGACTGGAAGTCACGCTGGTTTAAAGAGCGCGGTTACAAGGAACTCGTTATCGAGGACTGGAAGATCCGTGACTACCTCACCAAGCAGCTCGAAAGCGCTGCCGTGAGCCGTATTGAAATCGAGCGCAGCTCAGACCGCGTACGCGTTGACATTCACACTGCTCGTCCGGGCATTGTTATTGGTCGCCGTGGTGCTGAAGCTGAGCGTCTAAAGAAGGACCTTGAGAAGATCACTGGTCAAAAGAACAAGATCTCTCTCAACATCCAAGAAATTAAGCAACCAGAACTTGACGCTGCACTTATTGCGCAGGGTATCTGTGACCAACTTCTTCGTCGCGTGGCATTCCGTCGTGCAATGAAGCGTGGTATCCAGACTGTTCAAAAGGCTGGCGCTATGGGTGTGAAGATCCAGGCATCTGGTCGTCTCGGTGGTGCAGAAATGTCACGCCGTGAGTCATACCGTGAAGGCCGTGTTCCACTACACACACTTCGTGCTGACATTGACTACGGATTCCGCGAAGCTCGTACTTCTACCGGTCGTATTGGTGTGAAGGTTTGGATCTACAAGGGTGACATTCTTCCTTACCAACTTACGAACGACGAAAAGATTGTTCGCGAAGCAGCCATGGCTGCAGGCGATGCAGTTCCAGTCGGAGCAACACCAGCGGCACCTAAGGGTGTTGTTCGTGCCGGTGGTGGCCGTCGTCGTGTTGAGACCGTTGAAGTTACTGACGCTGAAGTAGTTGACACCGCACCAGTGGACATCATTGCTGTTGATGCTGAAGTCGAAAAGCTACTGAGTGTTGAAGAAGAGATTGAGCGTCGTACTGCTCAAGATCACACTGACACACCACACTTTCGAAAGGACGCTGAGTAATTATGTTGATGCCTCGCAAAGTAAAGCACCGTAAGCAGCAGCGTGGTCGTATGACCGGTATGGCTAAGGGTGGAGTAGAACTCAACTTTGGTGACTTCGGAATCCAGGCTCTCGAAGCTGGTTGGATTACTGCACGTCAAATTGAAGCTGCTCGTATTGCAATGACTCGTCACGTTAAGCGTGGTGGAAAAGTTTGGATCCGTGTTTTCCCGGACAAGCCAGTAACACAGAAGCCTGCTGAAACTCGTATGGGTTCAGGTAAAGGTAACCCTGAGTTCTGGGTTGCCGTTGTGAAGCCGGGTCGCATCATGTTCGAACTCGGTGGTGTTGATGAGACACTCGCTCGCCAGGCTATGGAGCGCGCAATTCAGAAGCTACCGATTAAGGCGAAGTTCGTTATCCGCCCTGGAACACACGGCGCACCGGAGGTAACCATCTAATGGCAAACACTAAAGAACGCGTAGCGGAGCTTCGACTCCTCGGCGACAAGGAAATGATTGAGCGTCTTAGCGAGTCTCGTCGCGAGTTGTTCAACTTGCGTTTCCAGCTCGCTACAGGTCAGCTCGACAACACATCACGTCTTGGAGAGGTTCGTCGCGACATTGCGCGTCTAGCCACTTTTCTTCGTGAGCGCGAAATCGAAGCTGCTGAAGCTTTGGGAGAAGGTAACTAATCATGACTGAAGAAATCAACACCAGTCGCGAAAACCCACGCAAGATCCGTGAGGGAATTGTTGTGTCGGACAAGATGAACTCAACGTTGGTTGTTGCGGTTAACGAGCGTGTTTCACACCCTCGTTACTCCAAGACAGTGCAGCGTACGAAGAAGCTCTATGTCCACGACGAAAAGAACGAAGCCAAGGTTGGCGACAAAGTACGCGTCCAAGAGACACGTCCACTTTCGAAGCTCAAGCGCTGGCGCCTAACAGAGATTGTGGAGCGTGCACGATGATTCAGCAAGAGTCCCGTCTTAAGGTTGCCGACAACTCAGGTGCGAAGGAAGTTCTTTGCATCCGTGTGCTCGGTGGAACACGCCGTCGCTACGCATCAATCGGTGACGTATTTATTGCAACTGTTAAGGATGCAATTCCTGGTGCTGCAGTGAAGAAGGGTGACGTAGTTCGCTGCGTTGTTGTTCGCACCGCTAAGGAATGCCGCCGTCCTGACGGTTCATACATCAAGTTCGACGAAAACGCTGCAGTACTGATCAACGATCAGTTGCAGCCTCGTGGAACACGTATTTTTGGCCCAGTTGGCCGCGAACTACGTGACAAGAAGTTCATGCGAATCATTTCGCTGGCTCCGGAGGTTTTGTAATGAAAATTGTAAAGGGTGACAACGTGCTTGTTCTCAGCGGAAAGTTCCGTGGAGAGCGTGCCGACGTTATTGAAGCTATGCCAGGGAGCAACAAAGTTGTTCTTGACGGCATCAACGTTTCAAAGCGTCACACTAAGCAGACGGGCGCAACAATGCAGGCTGGAATCATCGACAAGATGATGCCACTGCACGTTTCGAACGTTGCTATTTGGTGTGCGGGACACAAGGGCCCAGCCAAGGTTGGATTTAAGGTTGCAGACGGTGTTAAGTCACGCGTTTGCCGTAAGTGTGGAGCAGGACTATGAGCACAACAACTCGTCCACGTCTAAAGGTTGTTTACGACCAGCAGGTCCGTCAGGCCCTAAAGGAAGAACTCGGCCTCGCAAACATCATGCAGGTTCCACGTCTTACAAAGATCGTGCTGAACTCTGGTGTTGGTCGCGCTACCCAGCAGGCATCACTTCTTGAAGGTGCGCAGAAAGACCTCGAGCTCATTACTGGTCAAAAGCCAATCGTGACTCGCGCCAAGAAGTCAATCGCGAGCTTCAAGCTTCGCGAAGAGCAGGCCATTGGAACCAAGGTGACACTTCGCGGTGACCGCGCTTGGGAATTCCTTGACCGTCTCATCAGCATCTCAATCCCTCGTATCCGTGACTTCCGTGGCCTTAGCCCTAAGTCATTCGATGGCAAGGGTAACTACACCTTTGGTGTAAATGACCAGTTGATCTTCCCCGAGATTGACTACGACAAAATCGACGCGCCACGTGGTTTCGACATCACGATTGTTACAACGGCCGCGAACGACGAGCAGGGGCGTGCATTCTTGCGCGCTTACGGCTTCCCCTTCAAGCAGGAGAATCGATAGACATGGCTAAGAAAGCCCTTGTAATCAAGCAGAAGAAGACACCTAAGTTCTCAACACGTGCTTACACACGTTGCGAGCGCTGTGGTCGTCCTCGTTCGGTGTACCGCAAGTTCGGTCTATGCCGTATTTGTCTACGAGTAATGGTCCACGCTGGCGAAATTCCTGGCGTAACAAAGGCGAGTTGGTAAATCATGACAATGACTGACCCAATAGCTGACATGCTCACACGCATTCGTAACGCGAATGCCGCAATGTTCGACAGCGTAAAGATGCCGTCTTCTAAGTTGAAGGAGAGCCTCGCAAAGGTTCTTTTCAAGGAAGGCTTCATTGCTAGCTACACCGTTACTCAAGAAGCGGGTAAGGCTGGCAACACGCTAGAGATCGTCCTTAAGTATTCAGAAGACCGCAAGAAGACCATTGTTGGTATCAAGCGCGTCTCGAAGCCAGGACTACGTATTTACAAGAAGTCAGACCAGATGCCAAAGGTTCTTGGTGGTGTGGGCGTGGCCGTTGTTTCAACGAGTCACGGTCTCATGACCGACCGCGAAGCCCGCAAGGCCAAGCTCGGTGGCGAGGTGCTTTGTTATGTCTGGTAACACGCAAATTTTGAAAGTTGAGGTTCGCTGATGTCACGTATTGGCAATAACCCAATCACAGTTCCATCATCAGTAACAATCACCGTTTCTGGTGAGCAAGTAACAGTCAAGGGACCAAACGCGTCCATGACTCGCACCATCCCTTCATGCATCACAGTGAAGCAAGATGGCGACCAGCTCATTGTTGGACGTATTGATGAAGAAACAGCTTCGAAGTCACTTCACGGTCTTTCACGCACACTTATTTCCAACATGGTTGTTGGTGTGACTGATGGCTGGGCGAAGGAACTCGAAATCATTGGTGTTGGTTACCGTGCTGCTGCAGCCGGTCCTAGCGCTCTTGACATTGCACTTGGTTTTTCTCACCCAGTTAAGTTCACCGCTCCTGAGGGCATCACTTTTGAAGTGCCTGCTCCTACGCGCGTGATCGTTAAGGGTGCGGACAAAGAAGTTGTTGGTCAAGTCGCCGCATCAATCCGCAAACTACGTAAGCCTGAGCCCTACAAGGGTAAGGGTGTGCGCTACCTCGGTGAAAAGGTTGCTCGCAAGGCTGGAAAGGCTGCTAAATAATGGCACGCACAACACTCGAACTACGTAAGCGTCGTCACAAGCGAATTCGCAAGAACCTTTCAGGTACTGCTGCTCGCCCACGTGTCGCCGTGAGTCGTACGAACAAGCACATCTCGGCACAGATCATTGATGACGTTGCAGGAGTAACACTCTGCGCATCGTCTTCAGTTGAAGCAGCCTTGAAGTCAACTAACGGTGGCAACATCGACGGTGCCAAGGCCGTAGCTCAGCAACTTGCTGATCGCGCCAAGGCCGCCGGCATAACCACAGTGGTCTTTGACCGCGGTGGATTCGACTATCACGGTCGCGTTGCTGCATTCGCAGACACTCTTCGCGCTGCAGGACTGGAGTTCTAATGACCGACGAACAGCAATACGAAGAACGTACGATCAAAGTAAACCGCGTTTCCAAAGTTGTGAAGGGTGGACGTCGTTTCTCATTCACCGCTCTCATGGTTATTGGTGACGGCAAGGGACACGTTGGACTCGGATACGGTAAGGCCAAAGAAGCAGGTCTTGCGGTACAAAAGGGAATCGAAGAAGCTCGCAAGAACCTCTTCGAAGTACCACTCGCTGGTTCAACAATTGTCTACCCAGTACTTGGCGAAGCCGGCGCTGGTCGCGTGCTCATGAAGCCTGCGGCTCCTGGAACTGGTGTTATCGCCGGTGGTGCTGCTCGTGCCATTCTAGAAATGGCTGGCGTGAAGGACATCATTGCTAAGTCGCTTGGATCTTCAAACGGCATCAACGTTGCGCACGCAACAATCGAAGGACTGAAGCAGTTGCGTCGTCCAGAAGAGATTGCTGCGTCACGTGACAAGTCAGCTGACCACGTCATTCCATCTGGCACACTTCGCGCTTACCGCGAACGCCAGCGTGACAATGACCTGTTTAAGACGGAGGCGTAAATCATGGCGCAACTAAAAGTCACTCAGATTCGTTCATCGATCGCCACAAAGCCGAAGCACCGCGGAACACTTCGCGCGCTTGGACTTCGTGGCATCAGCCAGACCAACACGCTGCCTGATCGTCCAGAAATTCGTGGAATGATCGCACGCGTGCCACACCTTGTAAAAGTAGAAGAGGTCAACTAATGAAGTTGCACGATCTCAAATCACCTGAAGGCTCAACACACCGCAAGCGTATTGTCGGTCGTGGTATCGCTGGTAAGGGTGGTAAGACTGCCGGACGTGGAACCAAGGGACAAAAGGCTCGTCGCCAGATTCCTGCAGGTTTCGAAGGTGGACAGCTTCCACTGCTCCAGCGCATCCCTAAGTTGAAGGGTTTTACGAACCCCTTCCGCGTTGAGTACACACCTGTAAACCTTGACACCCTCACCGTGCTTGGTGTTAGTGACGTCACCTTCGAGGTGCTTGTTGCTAACGGCCTTTGCAAGAAGAAGGACTTCGTCAAGATTCTCGGACGTGGAACTCTTGGAACAAAGATGAACGTTTCTGCACACGCTTTCTCAAAGTCAGCTCAGGCTGCGATTGAAGCTAGTGGTGGAATTGCAACAGTGATTGCACTTCCATTCGCAGTTCGTCCACCAGCCGCAGGCAACCAGCACCAGAACCGCTAAGGCGTAAACGTGTTTAGACGACTCGGGAATATTTTTAGGGTTCCAGACCTTCGCAATAAGGTTTTGTTCACCATTGCCATTATCAGCCTCTACCAATTGGGAGCGAACCTTCCAATTCCTGGTGTTAGCTGGACGCAAGTTCAACTTCTCCAGTCAAAGGCTGGCGCAAGCGGTGTCCTTGGATTCCTAAACCTTTTCTCGGGTGGTGCACTTACTCGTCTGGCTGTATTCGGACTTGGAATTATGCCGTACATTACGAGCTCAATCGTTGTGCAGTTGCTGACAACTGTTATCCCGAAGCTCGGTGAATGGCGTGACGAAGGCGCACTTGGTCAAAAGAAAATTACGCAAGCAACTAGGTATCTCACTATTGGACTGGCACTTCTTCAGTCAACTGGTCTCATCTACGCATTCCACGGTCACGACCAGGCTCTGCTCGGATTTACCATTGACCTGATTCCTAAGTTCAATCTTGGTCTTGGTCTGTTTATGGTCGCGATCATGACTGCAGGAACTGCATTCGTTATGTGGCTTGCTGAACTAATTACCCAGCGCGGTATTGGTCAGGGAATGTCACTGCTTATTTTTGCAAACGTTGTAGCTGGTCTGCCATCAGGTGGCGTTGCCGTGTGGAACGAAGGCGGACCAATCAAGTTCTTCACGATTCTCGCGATCTCAATTATCTTGCTCGTGGTGATTGTTTATGTTGACCAAGGTCAGCGTCGTATCCCTGTGACGTTCGCTCGTCGCGTAGTTGGTCGTAAGGAAATGGGCGGAAACTCTACCTACATTCCTCTTAAGGTCAACCAGTCGGGTGTTATTCCGATCATTTTCGCTTCTTCTGTGCTCTACATTCCAGTGTTGCTTTCAAACATTGTGCCTTGGTCAAGCTTCCAGCACTTCGTAACAAACTCGCTGCACCCAACGAGCTTCTTCTACATCTTCGCTGACTTCATTTTGATTCTTGGATTCACGTTCTTCTACGTGTACATTGCCTTCGAACCTCACCAGCAGGCTGAAATGCTTCGCCAGCAAGGTGGCTTCGTTCCAGGAATCCGTCCAGGTCTTCCAACTGAGAAGTACTTCGCCAAGATGCTTTCACGCATCACGGTTGTTGGTGCCCTCTTCTTGGCATCAGTTGCTGTAGTTCCAAGCATCTTGATGGCCATGTGGAACATCAACAAGTTCCCTTACTACGGAACCACTCTTCTTATTGCTGTGGGTGTTGCGCTGCAGACTATGCAGCAGATTGACTCACAACTCATGATGCGCAACTACGAAGGCTTCTTGAAGAAGTAGCCATGTCGGCACGTTTAAATCTTGTAGTACTTGGTAAACAAGGCGCGGGCAAGGGCACCCAGTGCAAGCGCCTCGTTGATGACTACGTCATTCCACAGATCTCTACTGGTGACATCCTTCGCGCTGCAGTTAAGGCCGGATCACCACTAGGAAAAGAAGTTGCTGGCGTTCTTGAATCGGGCGGACTTGTTTCAGATGAACTTGTTAACAAGCTCGTTCTTGACCGCATGAATCAAGACGACGCTAAGCGCGGAGCACTCTTTGATGGTTTCCCTCGCACTCTTAATCAAGCAGAAGCACTCGATGCACTGCTTGGTGATGATGGGGTAAAACTCGTACTTAACCTCGACGTATCAACTGATCTCGTCACTGAGCGACTCAGCTCACGTCGTGTGTGCCAAGAATGCGGCACTATCTATAAAGACTCAGACATTGAAGCGATTTCTGGCACGTGCGAAAAGTGTGGCGGCGACGTTATCCAGCGTGCTGACGACCAGCCTGAAGCAATTCGCAAGCGCCTTGATCTCTACGAGCGTGACACTGCGCCACTACTTTCGTTCTACGAAAAGCGTGGGCTACTGGTCACGGTTAATGGTGACCAGACCCCAGAGCAAGTTACGGCTGCAATCAGACAAGTTGTCTCGGAGCGAGGACTCGCGTGAGACGTTCAGCCGATGAGCTGAACAAAATGCGCAAGGCCGGCAAAGTTGTCGCCGAAATGCACGAAGCAACGAGGGCCGCTGTAAAGCCTGGCGTTACCTTGTTGCAGCTAAATGAAATCGCCGCAGAAGTTATTGCTAAGCGTGGCGCACGTTCAAACTTTCTCAACTACCACGGTTTCCCTGCAGTTATTTGCACGAGCCCGAACAACATGATTGTTCACGGTATCCCTGACGACACCAAGCTTCGAGAAGGCGACATCATCTCTATTGACTGTGGCGCAATCATCGAGGGCTACCACGGTGATGCTGCGTACACAATGGGGGTTGGAGAAATTAGTCCAGTTGCGAAGAAGCTCATTGAAATTACTGAGCGATCAATGTGGGCCGGTATCGAGCAACTAAAAGCGGGGAACCGCCTGCACGAAGTTGGTCGTGCGGTACAGAACGTTGCAGAAGCTTCTGGATTCTCAGTTGTGCGTGAATACGTTGGTCACGCTATTGGAACTGCAATGCACGAACAACCGCAAGTACCGAACTACTGGCCGGGATCTGGCGGACCAACACTTAAGACCGGCATGGTGTTTGCAATTGAACCAATGATCAACGTTGGAACAGCTGACACGTACGTGCTGGACGATGGTTGGGGAGTAATGACCCAAGACGGCGAACTCTCTGCACACTTCGAACACACCATTGCCGTTACCGACAATGGACCAGAAGTCTTTACCGTTCTCTAGAGCTCGTCACTGCGGCGCTGGCTAACGAGCGCAATTTCAGTCCGGTTCGATAGTCCTAACTTGTCCAGAATCATTGAGACATAATTTCTGACCGTGTTCTGAGACAAGTTAATAGTTTCCGCTATTTCTTTATTACTCATTCCTTCCGCCAGAAGCTCAAATACTCGTAGCTCTTGGGCGTTCAATTGCTGTACTCGGAAATTTTCTTGGGCTCGGCGGTTTTCTCGCATCTGTAGGTGTTCGAGGTCGCTCTTGGTGAGAACGTGGGGGATGAGACTATTTATTACCGCCGTGAGCTCGATATCAGCAGTTCGAAGCTGGTCCTTGGTGGCATTTGAGGCGATGTTTTCAAAGGCAATATCCAGTGCCGCGCGGGCCTTTGCGAGGTGACTCAGCACAGAATCAAGGTATTCACGCTCGGCCCGTTCTGGGGAGTGGGGGTTGAGTAAGGGCATAGCCCCACCCTCCCACGTCCTGGCCCCAGTAGGTGGGCAGGGTAAAACCCGGGAATTTAGGCCTGCTTTTGCGTTTTTCTGAAAATTCGGTAGAATAGTCAGCCGACCTCTTAAGAAGTACACGAGGTCAAACACGAGGAAGTTTTTGCTTCTTCGTGCCCCGCATTCACGTAACAAGGAGAAAGAACCTGAGTAAGCCAAAGGAAGATGCGTTCACCGTTGAGGGAACTGTCGTCGAGCCTCTACCAAATGCAATGTTTCGAGTTGAACTCGAGAACGGTTACACCGTCCTCGCTCACAGCTCAGGAAAAATGCGCATGCACCGCATCCGTATTCTCCCAGGAGACAAAGTACAAGTTGAGATCACTCCATACGACATGACACGCGGCCGTATTACCTACCGCTACAAATAACTCAAGTTCTTAGAGATCGAGAAAGAAAAACATGAAAGTTCGCGCGAGCGTAAAGCCCATGTGTGAGAAGTGCAAAGTCATTCGACGAGAAGGTCACGTCCGCGTGATCTGCGATAACCCACGCCACAAGCAGCGTCAGGGCTAGGAGAAAAAAGATGGCCCGTATTGCAGGAGTAGACATCCCACGCGACAAGCGCACGGTGATTTCACTTACATATATTTTTGGTGTTGGACCGACAAAGGCTAAGCAGGCTTGCGAAGCTACCGGTATCGACGAGTCAACTCGCGTGAAGGACTTAAGCGAAGCTGACGTCAACAAGCTTCGTGCGTACATTGACCAGAACATCACTGTTGAAGGTGACCTTCGACGTGACGTTGCACAAGACATCAAGCGCAAGATGGAAATTAACTGCCTCCAAGGAGTCCGTCACCGCAAGGGTCTGCCTGTTCGTGGACAGCGTACCCGCACAAATGCTCGTACCCGTAAGGGACCAAAGCGCACAGTCGCTGGTAAGAAGAAGGTCGTTAAGTAATGGCAACCGCTAAGCCGTCAGCAGCTCGTAAGACTCGTAAGAAGGAACGTAAGAACGTTGCCTTCGGCGTGGCTCACATCAAGAGCTCGTTCAACAACACAATCGTGTCAATCACTGACCCAGAAGGAAACGTCCTTTCATGGGCTTCATCTGGTCAGGTCGGCTTTAAGGGTTCACGTAAGTCAACTCCTTACGCTGCACAGCTCGCTGCTGAAAAGTGCGCGCGTGCTGCAATTGAACACGGCATCAAGAAGGTAGACGTACTGGTTCGTGGTCCAGGCTCTGGCCGTGAGACTGCAATTCGCTCACTCGCTGCTGCGGGTATTGAAGTAGTGAAGATCCAAGACGTAACACCACTAGCTCACAATGGTTGCCGCCCTAAGAAGCGCAAGCGAGGTTAAGGAAAAATGGCTCGTTATACAGGACCAGTTTGCCGACTCTGTCGTCGCGAACGTACAAAGTTGTACTTGAAGGGTGAGCGTTGCTTCACCTTGAAGTGCCCAGTCTCAGAAAACTCTGACCGTCAGAAGCGTGCATTCCCACCTGGAATGCACGGTGCTAACCGTCAGCGTCAAGGCTCTGAATACCTTGGCCAGCTTCGTGAGAAGCAGAAGGCTCGTCGTATTTACGGTCTTCTCGAAAAGCAGTTCCGCAACCTCTACGAAGAAGCAAGCCGTCGTCCTGGTATCACCGGAACAAACTTGCTTCAGTTCCTCGAGCTTCGTCTCGACAATGTTGCGTACCGCGCAGGTTGGGGTGCATCACGCGCTCAGGCCCGTCAGCTTGTTCGTCACGGTCACGTGACTATTAACGGCAAGCGCGTAACTATTCCTTCGTACCGTGTGCGTCCTGGCGAAGTTATTGCTCTTAAGGCAGTTACTCGCGAGAACTTCAACGTCAAGCGCAATGCTGACGTTCTTGAGCGCAACGTACCAGGCTGGTTGGAAACTTCTGAGAACGGCTTTGCAGTTACCGTTCGCGTTGTTCCAGCTCGCGAGCAGATCACCGAAACCATCCAAGAGCAACTCATCGTTGAGTTGTACTCCAAGTAACCGAAAGACTTAAGGAGTCCCCATGCTTATTATCCAACGCCCAACAATCGAAGCCCTCGGCGACGAAGTAAACAACACCCAATCATTTGGCATCGGGCCACTCGACCCAGGATTTGGTCACACGCTTGGTAACT
Organism: uncultured Actinomycetes bacterium; assembly: GCA_903830745.1. Classification (GTDB taxonomy): domain Bacteria; phylum Actinomycetota; class Acidimicrobiia; order Acidimicrobiales; family RAAP-2; genus RAAP-2. The sequence goes on from CAIKVF010000087.1 coordinate 11,803, forward strand.
CACTGCGTCGCACCCTTCTTTCGTCGATCCCAGGTGCTGCTGCAACACGCGTGAAGTTTGACGCTGTGCTGCACGAATTTGGTGTTATCGAAGGTGTTAAGGAAGACGTTCAGGACATCTGCCTTAACTTGAAGGACCTCCTTCTTATTGTTCACTCAGACGAGCCAGTAACACTTCGTCTCGACAAGAAGACTGAAGGACCTGTTACTGCACGTGACCTTTCAACAACTGCTGACGTTGAGATTCTCAACCCAGACCTTCACCTTGCTTACATCACTTCTTCAAAGTCATCACTTAGCTTCGAGCTCACAGTAGAGCGCGGCAAGGGATACGTAGGAGCTGAAGGCAACAAGGGTTCTTCAACCATTGGTGTTATTCCACTCGACGCAATCTTCACGCCAGTACGTCGTGTGAGCTTCGAAATCTTCCCAGTTCGTGTTGAGCAGTCAAAGGACTTTGACCGTCTCGTTATCGAAATCGAAACTGACGGAACCGTAAGCCCACAAGAATCACTCGCTTCAGCCGGAAAGACACTCGGTTCACTTGTTGAACTGATTGGTGACTTTGACAACGAAGCACCAGCTCTTGAGCTTGGTGACGTTGGATCAGCACAAGCTGCAGCTTCTGAGCTTGACATCCGAATTGAAGAACTCGGCCTTACCGAGCGTTCACGTAACTGCCTTAAGCGCGCTGGCATCAACACAATTGCTCAGCTCGTTAACGCAACAGAGCGTGACCTCACATCAATCACAAACTTCGGTGCTACATCACTGAAGGACGTGAATGACCGCCTCGAAGAGCGTGGTCTTTCACTTCGACTAGAGGACTAATTATGTTAGGTGCACCAAAAAAGGGCAAGCGTTTCGGCGGCAGCTCAGCTCACCAGAAGGCAATGTACGCAAACCTTGTTTCGTCACTCATTGCTGCTGAAGGCATCGTTACAACAGAAGCTAAGGCCAAGGCCCTTCGTCCCATCGTGGAGAAGGTCGTAACCGCAGCCAAGAACTCCCCAGAGGGTTCAGTTCACGCTCAGCGTCGTGTCGTTGCGTTCATTCGCGACAAGGACATGGCTCACAAGTTGTTCACTGAGATTGCTCCTCGTTACAAGGAGCGTCCTGGTGGTTACACCCGCATCTTGAAGCTTGGGCCGCGTCAGGGTGACAATGCCCCTATGGCGCGCATTGAGTTCGTTTGATCCATCAGTAGTCGCTACCGAAAGGTGGCGTCTTGACCTCGCCTATGACGGTAGAGGTATCAGTGGATTCGCCTATCAGCCAGAAGTCACAACAGTTGTTGGGTTACTTCGCGTCGCGCTAGCAACAACACTTCGCCTAAAAGAAGAACCAGACATTATTGGTGCTGGTCGAACTGACGCTGGCGTGCACGCATTCGCACAAGTTGTTCACGTTGATCTACCTGTTCAGTTCTTTCCCGACGAACGCGGTGAACCAGTGCAGCGTCTCCTCAGTTCACTCAACATGCAACTACGTGGACAGATCAGTGTCCTTAAAGCGCAGCGTGTGAGCGGGGATTTTGATGCTCGTCGCTCTGCACTGTGGCGCGAATATCGTTACCTCGTTTTTGAATCAGATTCTCCTGCACTAGCGCTAACGAGCAGCTTCGCGTGGAGCGTTGAAGGACCACTCGACATTGACGCCATGAATCGAGCTGGCCAGCAGTGCGTTGGAACATATGACTTTCGCTCATTTTGTCGCCGCCCTACAAACGCTGGTCCAGAAGATCCTCTGCTTCGCCGTGTCATTTCAGTGAACTGGGAAAGGGTCCCTGACGAGTGGGCCATGAGTCCAACTGGGGACCCGGTCCTTCGCCTCAACATCCGGGCTCAGTCTTTTTGCCACAACATGGTTCGCAATCTGGTCTCCACCATGGTCGCCGTAGGGCGAGGGGACATTCCCGAAAACACCATTAAAGACCGCCTGGAGACCCCTCAGAGGGACCATTTGCCATCGGCGGCCCCACCCGAGGGTCTGAGCCTTATTGGGGTCGGATACGAGGAATTTGCTGGCGGACCCTCCGGTTTCGTAAGATAGAGAGTCCCTTAGGAGTCCCACGCTGGTGACCCCCTAAAGATCGCTGAAAGAAGAATTGTGAAGACCTTTACTCCAAAAACAGCCGAGATTTCTCGCGACTGGTTAGTCATCGACGCAGAAGGACTTGTCCTTGGCCGCGTGGCAACAGTTGCTGCTTCACTACTTCGCGGAAAGCACCGCGTCTTCTTTGCTCCACACATGGACATGGGCGACAACGTCATCATCATCAACGCAGACAAAGTAGTTATTACCGCTAACAAGGCAACACAAAACTTCCGTTACCGTCACTCTGGTTACCCAGGTGGAATTCGTTCAACCTCATGGGGAACACTTCTTGCCGACGACCCAGAGAAGCTCGTGTACGAAGCAGTTAAGGGAATGATTCCTAAGAACCGTCTTGGTCGTCAAGTAATGATGAAGCTTCACGTTTACAAGGGCGCAGAGCACCCACACATTGCTCAAGCACCACAGAAGTACGACACCTCGGCAATCCGCCGCGGTTAAGGAGAAAATTCGTGTCAACAATTCCACTCACACAAACAACTGGCCGCCGCAAGGAAGCAGTTGCTCGCGTACGTCTTCGTCCAGGAACTGGAACGATCACCATTAACTCACGCGCATTCGACAACTACTTCACATCAGCAACACACCGCCAGATGGTGATGGAACCACTTCGTCTTACTGACCAACAGCAGACCTACGACATCGACGTAACAATCGAAGGTGGCGGAACTGCAGGACAGGCCGGAGCACTTCGACTTGGAATCGCACGTTCACTTCTTGAGCTCGACGAAGCAACTCGTCCAGCACTTAAGAAGGCCGGACTCCTTACTCGTGACTCACGTAAGAAGGAATCGAAGAAGTACGGTCTCAAGAAGGCCCGTAAGGCGCCTCAGTACTCAAAGCGTTAATGGCCATGGCCGTGCAATTTGGCACGGACGGCATTCGAGGCAGAGCCTACGAAGAGATAACTACCGACCTCGCCTACAAGCTTGGTCGCGCAGTTGCTTCAGTATTCAATGCTCCAGTATTCGTTGGATACGACACCAGGGAAAGCTCACCTGCACTCGCCAAAGCGGTGCTTTGTGGTCTAAAAGATGGTGGCGCTAGCGCTATTAATCTCGGCTACTTCACAACACCCGGCGTTGCTGTTATTGCACAACAGCGTGGCGGCGTTGGTGTTGTGGTTTCTGCGTCACACAACCCGTACTTCGAC
>CAIKVF010000088.1 GCA_903830745.1 uncultured Actinomycetes bacterium
AATGTTGAAACTCTCGTTAGTGCTCGTCCATCTGACGCGGTGGCGCTCGCAATGCGCGTTGGTGCTCCAATCCTCGTGAGTGATGAGCTCATGAACGCTGAAGGCAAGGTAATGCTCCTTGATGATGAGAGCGAAGAAGAAGTTGCCCCAGTGGATGAAGCAGAGCTCGTTGCTGAACTTCGTGAGTTCCTCGACCAGGTGAATCCTGAGGACTTCAACAAATGAGAAGGGGCCTGAAGTCGATTCTGATCTTCGTGGCCTTCGCTGCTATCTACACGCTCTCTAGGCACGCAGTCATTGGTGGGAACTCAACTACAACCACACAGGGCTCTGCACTAACTACAACAACTATTTCAGGTCCTGCTGGCCCAGCGTGCAATGGAAGCGACTTCAACGCAGTCTTTAATCAAGGTCAAGGCGCAGCAGGAACTATTTCGTCGAGCATCACTCTCACGAAGTCAACCGCAGGGAACTGCACACTCAATGGATGGCCACTGCTGATCTTGCAAGATAAAACTGGATCAATTCTTAAGAGCACCCTTGTTGATGTTTCTACGAATAGCCCAATTCAGTTTCCAGACACTAGGGCTAATGAAGCTCCAAAAGATGTGAACCTTGCTCAAAACAGTAAAGCAACCTTCTCATTTGCCTACAGCGATGTTCCTGCTGGTTCACAGAAGTCATGTCCGGTGGCTTACGTGATTGGTGTGCAAATTCAAAAGGGTGGCTCAGTTGCGAGCGTCAACTCGACCTACGGCATTGGGCCTTGTAACAATGGCCAGCTCTGGGTTAGCCCCTTCTATTAGACCTTTTTACGACTTTTTCTAGAGTTCACCGAGCCCTAGACTGACTCCGTGGGAATAATTAGCGTTGGCATCGATCACGAGCACTGCTCGCTTGATTTTCTAGAAAAGGTCACCGTTCATCAAGATGAATGGGGCAAAGTCCTTCGCACGCTAATGAGCCACCGCAACATTTACGAAGCTGTCTTTGTTTCCACCTGTCTTCGAACTGAAGTCTTTGCAGTAATCGACCGTTTCCACGGTGCGGTTGATGAAATCACCGAAACCATTGCTGAAGCCACTCAGACCGACGCAGCACTCTTCGCTGACAAACTGACAATCCACTTCGACAAAGACGTCCCAAGTCACCTCTTCCAGGTTGCCTCTGGAATCAAGGCCATTATTCCCGGCGAATACGAAGTCTTGGGTCAAATTCGTCGCGCACTTGAATTCGCACAAATTGAACACACCAGCGGAACTGAACTCGATGAACTGTTCACTCGTGCAATTGCAACTGGGCGCAAAGTTCGCTCAACCACGAACATCGCAAAGGGCACAACTAGTTTCGCGCAGGCCGCCACGCAGCTCGCAGCCGAACAGCACAAGGGTGCACTCGATGGCGCACAGGTGCTCGTCATTGGCGCCGGCCAGTTGGCCTCAGGTGTTGTTAAGTCTCTGCTCGCTAGTGAGAAGGGGATTGCGAAGCTAACTATTTGCAACCGCACTGCATCAAATGCGCAGGCGATCAGCAACGAACTTCAAGATGACCGCATTCATGTTGCAGCACTTGATCAGATTCCAGGACTTCTAAAGACTGCATCACTAGTTATCTCTGCAGTTGAGACACTTGAACCGCTGATTAGCAAAGATGCAGTCAGCTCACTAGTCCACGATGTTCTCATCATGGACCTCAGCGTTCCACGCTCAGTAACTTCTGACGTTGAAGAAATTGCATCTATTCACCGCATTGACCTCGAGATCTTGAAGGACAAGGTTGACGCCGCGCTTTCTGGTCGCCAAGACGCAATTACAGACGCCATGAAGATTGTTGAAGTTGAAACTGAGAAATACCTCGATGATCAGCGTGCTCGAGGAGCAGTAGAAATCATCCGCACATTTAGAGACGACCTCGACAAAATTATTGACGTCGAGATGCAAAAGCGTCTCCAGGACTTCGCTGAGCTCAGCCCTGAGAACCGCGAAAAGGTCGAGGTGCTCGTTCGCTCCATTGTCGCCAAGATTTCTCACAAACCTACGGCTGTTCTAAAAGACACAGCCGGAACAGACCAGGGCGCACGACTCGCTGAGTCCATTAAAATACTGTTTGACCTTTAACTAAGTAGAGCAGAGCACGTGT